>CANHSA010000009.1 GCA_947463345.1 Flavobacteriales bacterium | reverse complement strand
TTGGTTGCCCTTGCTTAGAAAGGAACCGAGTTTGATGCGCTGTGCTTCTCCGCCTGACATCGTGCTAGAGGATTGCCCCACGGTTAAATAACCAAGTCCGACGTCTACCAGTGGTTGGATTTTTTCGGCCACTTTTTGGGCGAGTTTGTCTGGGTCTGCGCTAAAGAAATCAAGGGCTTCTTGTAGGGTTAGCTCGAGTAAATCAGATATAGACTTTTCTCGGTACAAAATTTCTAGCGTTTCGGTTTTGTAGCGCTTGGCTTTGCAGTGTTTGCAGGGGAGTTGAACATCGGCCATGAATTGCATAGAAACCGTAATGCTGCCTTCCCCTTCGCAGATTTCACAACGGCCGCCCGCTACATTAAAAGAAAAATAACCGGGCTTGTAGCCTCTTAATTTGGCCAAAGGCTGTCTTGCGTATATTTCGCGAATGTCGTCAAATGCCTTCACGTAAGTGATCGGATTGCTGCGCGAGGATTTTCCGATGGGGTTTTGATCTATAAATTCAACGTGGCCAATCTTTTTGATGTCGCCACTTAAGCCATTGCATTTGCCAATTAAATCACTGCTGAGGCCTAATTCTTTGCGCACAAGTGGGTACAGTAGTCTTTTGATCAGGGTAGATTTGCCAGAACCCGACACGCCAGTTACGCAAACGAGTTGCCCCAACGGAATTTGCACATCGATGTTTTTGAGGTTATTTTGGCGCGCATTGTGAATTTGTAGCTGCCCAAGTGCAGTCCTGGTGCGCAAGGGAAGTGCAATTTGTTTGCGGCCCGTGAGGTATTGCGCAGTGAGCGAAGCGCTGCTTTCTAAGGCTTTGAAGTCGCCCTGGAATACCAAATGGCCACCTTGAGAACCGGCAAGCGGCCCAATATCGAGGATTTCATCGGCGGCGCGCATGATTTCTTCTTCGTGCTCCACCACCAAAACGGTGTTGCCCTGATTTTTCAGGGCAATGAGGACCTCAATTAATTTTTTGGTATCCCGCGGATGCAGGCCAATGGAGGGTTCATCGAGAATGTACAACGAACCTACCAAACTAGAGCCAATAGAAGTGGCCAATTGAATCCGCTGTGCTTCTCCGCCAGAAAGGGTGTTGGAGTTTCGGTTGAGGGTCAGGTAACCAAGACCAACTTTTTGTAAATAAGCCAAGCGCTGCTCAATTTCGGGTAAGATATGCTTACACACCTTTTGCTCATGTGCATTGAGTGCTAATGCTTGAAAATAAGCCAAAGCGTCGTCTATGCTCATCAGGACAACATCTTGGATGCTCTTGCCTGCTATTTTGACGTAGCCTGCATCTTTGCGCAAGCGGGTGCCGTTGCAGTCGGGGCAAATTGTCTTGCCTCTGTAGCGAGAGAGAAGTACTCTATATTGTATTTTATAAGTCTGACTTTCAATTTGTTTAAAGAACTCATTTAAACCAATAAAATAACTGTTTCCTGTCCAGAGTAACTGGTATTGAGCAGGGCTGAGTTCCTGAATAGGTCGGTGAATCGGGAAGTCAAACTTGCTCGCTTGATACAACAAGCGTTGGAGGTATTCCTGCATGTTTTCGCCTTTCCAAGGGGCCACGGCTCCTTCGTAAATGCTTTTGTTGCGGTCCGGAAAAACGAGTTCTTCATCAATGCCGAGTGTCATGCCGTAGCCTTCGCACTTTTTGCAAGCGCCGTAAGGGTTGTTGAAAGCAAAGAAGGCAGATGTAGGTTCTTCGAAGCGCAGTCCGTCGGCTTCGAAGCGTCCATTGAAATGCGCTAATTCTTTGCTTTGCGCATTATACAAGCTGCATTCTCCCTTGCCTTCTGCAAAAGCACGTTCGATTCCTTCCGAAAGTCGGCTCTGTTGTGGGAGTTCGCGTGGGCTGTTTTTGAGTCGGTCAATAACCACCCAGATTTGTTCGGGTAATTCGGAAAAGGGTTCGAGCTCGTCGATCAGGACAAACTCATCATTAAAAAACAACCTTGTAAAACCTTCTTTATTAAGAAGTTGAATCTTTTTATTTAAATCTTCAGTAGAAATAAAAGAGAGCGCGTAAAGAATTGCAAACGGGTCTTCCGTCCAGTGCTGATCTAAGAATCTGATGACATCCTTGGTTTGGTGTTTGAGAACAGCTAGGCCGGATACAGGTGAGTAGGTGGTGCCAATGCGGGCAAATAATAATTTGAGGTAGTCGTAGATTTCGGTGCTGGTTCCGATGGTTGATCTTGGGTTGCCGCTGCTGACCTTTTGTTGAATAGCGATCGCTGGAGACAAGCCTTTGATGTCGTCAATTGCGGGCTTGTCTAAGCGTCCTAAGAACTGACGCGCATAGGCTGACATGCTTTCGATGAAACGGCGCTGTCCTTCGGCAAAAATGGTATCAAAGGCAAGACTGGATTTCCCGGACCCCGAAACCCCGGTAATCACGGTGAGTTTGCCGTGTGGGATGCGCACGTCGAGTCCTTTGAGGTTGTGTTCGCGCGCTCCTTTAACCGTGATAAATTTTTCCATATGCAAAAGTAAAATTTCTTTACTTTTAGTGCTTTAAAAATAGTTGAATGTCCCAAAACTCTTTATTCCGTAAAAAAACCGTTGAATCCATTATGGCGCAAGTGCGTGCCAATGAAGTTGCCGGCGACACCCACGGACTCAATAAGCACCTCAAACTTCGAGATTTAATCGCCTTCGGTATTGCCGCCATTATTGGCGCTGGTATATTTTCTACAATAGGACAAGCTTCTGCGCAGGGCGGACCCGCGGTCATTTTTCTGTTTTTATTTACAGCGCTGGCCAGTGGCTTTGCAGCTTTTGCTTATGCTGAGTTTGCATCTATGGTTCCGGTGGCGGGATCAGCCTACACCTATTCCTATGTTGCATTTGGGGAACTCATCGCCTGGATCATCGGTTGGGCGCTCATAATGGAGTATGCCATCGGAAATATCACCGTAGCAATATCTTGGAGTGATTATTTAACTACAATGCTTGAACAAATTCATATTCAAGCAATTGGGTTGAAAGGAATTCACCTTCCGGACTGGATGCAAATGGATTACCTCAGTGCCTCAAAAGGATACAGCGAAGCGCTGCAATTCTTGAAAAACGGGGGTGATTTAAAGAATTTAGAACCGGTACTCGTGCAAGCGCGCGAGGCTTGGTTAACGGCACCAAGAATTGGTTCCTTGCATTTAGTTCTTGATATTCCAGCGCTCTTTATTATTGTATTGATCACTTGGTTGGTTTACCGTGGCATCAAAGAAAGCCGCAATGCATCCAATGCAATGGTGATCATTAAGCTTGCGGTCATTTTATTGGTTATTGCCGTTGGGGTGTTTTATATCGACATGAAAAACTGGACCCCTTTTGCACCTGAAGGCATCAGTGGTGTTCTTAAAGGTGTTTCTGCCGTATTCTTCGCGTACATTGGTTTTGATGCCATTTCTACTACTGCCGAAGAATGCGAAAACCCACAGCGCGACCTCCCTCGCGGCATGATGTGGGCCATTATCATCTGCACCGTTCTCTATATCGTTATTGCCCTCATTCTAACCGGAGTTGTTCCTTACAACCAGCTTGCCGTCGGTGAGCCACTTGCTTTTGTGTTTGAGCAAATCAACTTGCCCAAAATGACGTTTATCATTTCGATATCAGCAGTTGTCGCAATGGCTTCGGTATTACTTGTCTTTCAGATGGGGCAGCCGCGCATTTGGCTGAGCATGAGCCGCGATGGTTTATTGCCTAAACGCTTTTCCAAAATTCACCCCAAGTACAAAACACCATCTTTTGCAACAATAGTGGTGGGTTTTGTGGTCGCTATTCCTGCACTTTTCATGAACCTCACCATGGTAACAGATCTTTGCTCCATCGGAACGTTGTTTGCTTTTGTATTGGTTTGTGGCGGGGTTTTGGTCTTGCAAAATAAGCCAGACGTGCAACGAGGTTCTTTCAAAACACCTTATGTAAATGCGGGTTTTGTGCTCCCTTTCTTATTTTTGGGCGCCCTTATTTATTTCTACACGTCCAATGCGCTCTTCAGTTATTTACAATTTAAAAATTGGTCCGATTTCGGACAAAAAATCCCTTCGCTCATTTTTTGGGCGTTCAGTATTTTCTTAACTATTGTGAGTGTTCCTAAAAAATTATCGCTAATCCCGACCTTAGGTCTGCTTAGTTGCCTTTACATGATGAGTGAAATCCCGCTACAAAACTGGATTTACTTTGGCATTTGGTTGCTTGTGGGCTTGGTCATTTACTTTACTTACAGCAGAAAGCACTCGAAGTTAAACGAGGCTAATGCCTGATTCAATAACCGAAGCTTTGCTCGATGCCGTGGATAAACGAATGGATGACCTTGATATGGATTTCTTGTGCGCGGTCGGCAAAAGGGCTAAATGGCGCTCTGATTTCAAGATCGGCTAGGCCAGCTAATTGACCGCCATTTTTGCCTGTCAAAACAATAGTATGAATACCCTTTGCTTTGGCAGCTTCAACAGCCAACATGACATTTTTTGAATTACCAGAAGTCGAGATGCCGAGTAAGACATCTCCAGTTTGGCCCAAGCCTTCGACGTATCTAGAAAAAACGTGGTCGTAGCCATAGTCATTGGCGACGCACGAAAGGTGGGATGGGTCTGAAATAGAAACCGCGGCTAGTGCGGGGCGGTTATTGCGGTAGCGCCCAGAGAGCTCTTCTGCAAAATGCATGGCATCGCACATTGAGCCTCCGTTGCCACAACTCATGATTTTATGACCATTTGCCAAGGCCCGATGCATCATGGCAATCCCCTTTTCTATTTTTTCCATGTTCTCAGCGGTGCTGAAGGCTTCTAAAACAGCTTGCGCTTCTTGAAATTCGGCGAGTATGTTGCGGACGGTCATGCGATATTTTTCATCAAAAGTAAGAAAACGCACCCACGCGCCCAACGAATCTTTTATCTTTGAGCAATGAATCACACGTCTTATTTTCAAAATAAAGTCATCTGGATCACAGGTGCTTCTTCTGGTATAGGCGAAGAACTTGCCTTGCAATTGGCAAGAGCAGGTGCCAAACTCATCTTGTCCGCACGAAATGAAGTGAAACTTCACGACCTTCAGGAAAAATTAGAGAATCATAACCAGCACTGTGTTGTGCCGCTTGATTTAGCAAATCTTTCCAATTTAAGTGAAATTACTTCAGAAATCTTGGAAATTTACGGGCGTATTGATATCCTCATTAATAATGGAGGTGTGTCGCAACGCGCAAGTGCCAACGATACCTCCATGGAAGTGAATCGACAATTAATGGAGGTGAACTTTTTTGGCAACATTGCCCTCGCAAAAGCGGTGCTTCCTATTTTTCGCACACAAAAAGCAGGACAATTTTTGGTGGTGAGTAGTATTGCTGGCAAATTTGGTTTTCATTTGCGCTCTATTTACAGTGCCTCAAAAGCGGCTTTGGTCGGATACTACGAAAGCTTAGCCATGGAAGAAGCAACAAACGGAATTCGGGTAACCATCGCTTTTCCTGGTAAAATCAATACGCCGATTTCAAAAAGCGCTTTAACTGCTGAAGGCGCGGCTCATGGTCAGATGGATCAAAACCAAGCGAGCGGAATGCCAGTCGAACAATGCGTGAACCAAATGTTGAATGCCTTGGCCAGTGGTAAGAGGGAAGCCCTCATTGGAGGTAAAGAATTGATAGCTGTTCAGCTCAAGCGGTTTTTGCCGCGTTTGTTTTGGAAAATCATTCCCAAACAAAGTGCTACCTAAATCATAGACATAAAAAAAGGGCCGTCTCACCGAGACAGCCCTTTTTTATTTCAGAAGATCTGAATTAGTTTACGTTTTTAGAAAGGTCTGCACCTGCTTTGAAACGAACTGTGTTTTTTGCTGCAATTTGGATAACAGCACCTGTTTTAGGGTTGCGACCATTGCGTGCGTTTCTTTTAGAAATACCAAAAGATCCGAAACCTACTAAAGAGATAGTATCTCCTTTAGATAAAGCGCCAGTAGTTGCGCTTACAAATCCATCTAATGCACGTTTTGCATCAGCTTTAGACAATCCTGCAGACGCTGCGATTGCGTCGATCAATTCAGCCTTGTTCATAATAATTTAGTTTTAATTAGTTAGTAATTAATTATGGAAACAAATATATCGGAATATCAATGCCAACAAAGGTTTCACGCAAAAAAAAGTGCTAAAATGTTGAAAAAATGGTCATTTTGTTGATAAAGCAGGCTAAAATGCCCGTCTGTATTAGGTTTTACGAACATTTTTGACTCAATTTTGTAATATGCAAATGAAGGTAGGAATCATCGGATCAGGTATAGGTGCGCTCGCAAGTGCTATCGAACTCAGAAAATTAGGTTTAGAGGTACACGTATTTGAAGCCAATGAAGTCATCGGCGGCAAAATTGTCGAACAACACCTCACTGACTACCGTTTTGACATGGGACCGTCTGTATTTACGGAGCCAGCCTTACTTCAAGATTTAATGAAAGGGCTAGACCCCAGCGCAACTTTCGCCTTTCGTCAATTAGCGGAGTCTTGTCGCTATTTTTTCAAGGATGGTCAAAACATCGTGGTTCCGGTCGGAAAAGAAAAGGTTGCACAAGCCGTGGCAACAACCTTTGGTGAAGATTTGCAACAGACCAAAAATTACTTGAATCGAATGGAGGCCAATTACAAGGCAATTTATCCAGTTTTTATTCAGGTTTCTTTGCATCGTTTCAAGCAATTCTTGAATGTTTCTTTATTCAAAGCACTTTCAAGGTTGTTTAAATACGGCCTGCATCAGACCATGCATCAACAAAACAAGGCGTTTTTCAAAAATCCTAAAACCATTCAGTTATTTGACCGCTTGGCTACTTATAACGGGAGTTCGCCTTATCTCGCTCCAGCGATGCTCAATATCATTTCACAACTCGAATTCAACGAAGGGCCAGCGATGCCTGTGGGCGGAATGGTTCAAATTACGCGTCAAACGCATGCGTTGGCTTTACAGCACGGTGTGGCGTTTCACACCAAAGAACGCGTTACCGCCATTCAAAACCGAAACAATAGAGTAGTTGGGCTTCAAACAGAAAAGGGTTCGTACAACTTCGATATAGTAGTGTCTAACATGGATGTGCACTATACTTATGAAAAACTCCTGCCTTACCTAAAGGCACCGCGCTTTTTGCTTCAACAAGAAAAATCGAGTTCGGCGGTGGTCTTCTATTGGGGCATCAATCGTACGTTTGATGAACTCGGCGTACACAACATTTTCTTTGCTGCAGATTATCAAGCCGAGTTTGAGGCCATTTTTAAAACCAAAACGCTACACCCAGACCCAACAGTTTATATCCATATTTCTTCCAAAGTGGAAAAAGATGATGCGCCAGCGGGCAAAGAAAACTGGTTTGTCATGGTGAACGCTCCAATAAACGTTGGCCAAGATTGGGATACCGAAATTCAATTGCTGCGCACACGCATCTTGGAAAAGTTGTCTCAAGCATTGCATACCGACATCGACGCCCACATTGAAGTCGAGCAAATCAACGAACCGCGCTTAATAGACGCACGCTACAGCGGCAAACAAGGTTCTATTTACGGCAATGCCTCCAACAACGCCTTTGCGGCTTTTCTCAGACACCCGAACTTTTCCAAACAATTAAAAGGCTTGTATTTTGCGGGTGTCACCGTGCATCCGGGCGGCGGCATTCCGCTAGCTATCAATAGCGCAAAAATAGTCGCGCGCTGCGTGCAAGAAGACTACCCTAGTCTTCGAAAATGAGTTGGTACGTTTCTACTTGAGCTAGTTTTGCGGTTTTGTCTTTGAATGATCCCGTTACAGAAAAGAAAGCGAGGTAAATGGGTTCATTTATGGCTTGTAGGGATCTGGGTTCATTTAAAATAAGATCAAAAAATTGCCGAACGGTTTTGGTTGCTTTTACTTGTGACCCCGAAACATAAACGTTTGCGTCAAAACGGTGCCAGTCATAGTGCTGTGGATCATAAAACCAGTAACTGAACCTATCGTTGTCTTGTAAAAAAAGCTCCTGGTCTACATTGAATTCCGACTCGACACCCGCTTTGTTTCCTACTTGCTGAAAATCAGGGAATCGATTCTTTTGGGCTTTATAAGATACGATAGGACTTTTGCTACAGTGCACAAAGACACCGTCTAGGCTATCCAAAGTTACCTGAATAACGAAGGGCTCTTTTTTGAGTCGAACTACACTGTTCTCAATTTTGACAACTTCACCATTTTGCGTAAATGAAATATGGTATGACTGCCCATAGGCGAGGTGCCCCAAGGTGAGCAACGACAATATAATTTTGAATAACGTCCGTAAAATCATGGAATAAAGTTATAGAAATAATCAGCTACTTTGAGCAAAAAAAAGATGGATCATTTCTCTTGTGATAAAGTATTAAAAGTAATACCTTTGTATTGTAATTCTTTGAGCTATGAAATCCTATACTTATAAAGCAATCATTGAACGTAGCAAAGATGCCTATTGGGCATACATTCCGGAACTTGAAGGTGTGAGTGGTGTTGGAGAAACCGTTCAAGAAGCCAAACAATCCATGCTAGAAGGGCTATACCTTCAACAAGAGTTAGGAAATCTGCCTTCTCAACAAATTGCCTTTGACTATCATTTTGACGTGGTTAGTTTGCTGAACTATTTTAAGGGTATACTTACCAATGCAGCATTTGAAAGATTGACGGGGATCAATCAGCTACAGATGAGCCATTATGCAAATGGCTTGAAAAAACCACGAAAGGCCCAAAGACAAAAAATAGAAAAAGCCCTTCATCAGCTCGGCGAAGATTTGCGAAGCATTTATTTATAACTATTCCCTCCCACGCAAAGCAAGAATCGCGGTCTGAACCTCTACCACAATTTCTTCTACAGAAACACCTTTCGCCAAAGTGGCAGCGCCGATTTTGACTTCAGCTTCAAACGGAACTGGTAAAAATGAGCCTTTTGGAAGAATTTTGCCAGTGCCTTCTATCCAGACAGGAATGAAGGGAATGTGAGGAAATGCCTTTAACAAGACGCCAATACCGGATCTGAAGGCTTGCATTTCGCCTGGTTTGCCGCGGGTGCCTTCCGGGAAAAAGACCAATGAATGTCCTTTTTTTAGTTTTTGTTCGAGTAGCTGCAGGGCATTGTCTTTTTGCTTGATGAGTACCGTATTGACAAAAAGATTAGAGATGAATGCTAGCCATTTCTTCTTGCCAAAATAGGTGGCAGTGGCTACGGGGTGGGTTTTGATCAATAAGCGGATGGGCAGACTCGACAACAAGGCCATTGTGTCGACATGACTATTGTGATTGGCCACAACAATAAATTGTTTCTGCCCATGGTATGCGCCTTTATTTCTGATCCTGACACCCACTATTTTCAGCAGGACAGGCATTACCAATTTGTAAATAAAGATCAATAGCACCAACTTCATTGATCAATAGCAAATTAAATAAACGTAATAAAAGAAAAAAGGAGCGCTCAGTGCCAAAGAATCGATGCGGTCTAGGATGCCGCCGTGTCCTTTGATGGCAGTGCCGGTGTCTTTGAGCCCGAAGTCGCGCTTGATAGCCGACACAATGATGTCGCCAACAAAGCCCATGCAAGCGATGAGCAAGCCTGATCCGAGCGCTTGTATTGTTGTAAATGGCGTTAAAAAACGCAGTAAATAAGCCGCCACAATGGTGCTCAACAAGCCACCAATGAAACCTTCCCAAGTTTTGTTTGGGCTTATTTTTTCGATGATTTTGTGTCGACCCAATAGTTTTCCCCAAGTGAACTGGAACACATCGTTCATTTCGGTCAAGAACACTACGAATAGCAGCAGACCCCGCCCACCCGCATTGAAATGAGGTAGCTCGGGCAGGGAGAGCAAATAAGCTAAATGACTGATCGAAAAAACAGTGAGCATAAGGTGGGTTGGAATGACACTCATTGAGCGTGCGATGTCTTGGGTATGACCTTTTAATACCAATAAAAACGGGATGAACGTAAACATCCCGACAGGAATCAAAATCAGAAAGGGGACAAACCAACCCATATAGGCAAAGCCGTATTGAAGTGGAACAGCTAGATAAGCCCAAAAAATAATACTGCGGTCTTCAAGGCGTGCATTTTTACTAATGCTTGCAATTTCTCTGAGCGCGGCAAAGGACAGAAGTCCGAAAGCAATAAATGAAATGGCAGGGTGCACAACTGCTGCAGTGGTAAATATGCCCGCCATTATCCACCACGATTTGGTGCGCGTCATGAGTTCGTCTACCTGCGGCCCTGGCTTCATTTTCTTCCAAACCCAAAAAAGCGTTGTGGCAAAAACAAGCACGCCTAAGATCACCAAGATCATTTGTTGGATTTCCGTCATGTCTTTAAAGTACTGCATTTCTCAATCTTTTCAAGGTACTCCAAATCAACAAACAAAATACAACCATCCAAATCCAAGTGAGATACGGATTGATAGGCGCTTTGAATAAAAATAACAAGCTGAGGACACCCACTACTAAGGCGCGGTCGGATTTACCCATTGGGCCGTCATAGCGGCGCGCTCCACCCAAGGCTTGCCCAAGTAAGCCCGCAAATTCATTGAGTACACTCAAGAGCAAGAAACACATGACCCAGACCTGATCCATTTCAAACAGCACGTAAAGCGGATAGTAGAGCACGATATCAGAGATAACATCGCCCATTTCATTGAGCAGCGCGCCCATTTTGCTTTGCAAATTGTATTGGCGCGCCATCATGCCGTCGAGCGCATTGAGTGCCATGCGCAGCAACAAAACGATTGGCATGAGGATCAGCGCAATTGTGCGGTCGCCATAAAGTGCATAAATGCCCATTGCCAGCGATAACAGAATGCCTAACAAAGTCAAAAGATTTGGCGAGACCCCCCATTTGCGCAAGCGTCGCAAGAGCGGTTGCAAGAGCGCTTGAAATTTGGGTTTGAGCTGGTAGACGGAAATCATGGCTGCGTTTTGATAAATGGATTTGCTATTGGGCTGTAGGTATTCAGGGTGCTTCCAAAATGACCGTATTTGAAAAAATGCAGGAGTGCTGCGCCATAAACTTCCGGATGCGTATACATTTGGTCGTGATTCAATGGAACGTATTTGGCATCTTGATATTGCTGCGCAAAACAGTCGGGTTCAAAACAATAAGGTCCTAATTGCGCAGCGGTTGCTTGATTTTTGCGCACAATCCCGGTCGCATAGCATTCCAATAACAAGCCTTTTTGGATGCTACTGTCGTTCATTGGGAGATACGGCGTTTGATGTAAATCGTACATGATTGGTCCGAAGACAAAATAGTTAGGGATTTTATACTTTGTGATCAAAATATAAGGAGCGCGTTCTTGCAGCGCACTGCGGTCATAAACAATGCTTTTGATATTCTGATGCGCTGTGGTTTGCAGCCAATGATCTTGCAGCCAGGCATTGATGCTCCAAGAGCCAATAATGTACGCAAAAACATGCACTTTTTCATAGTTGGCAAGCCCCTTCTTTTTCCAGTAGCTATCCAGGTTGTGTACTGTTTGCTCAAGTGATTTTCTTGAAATGTAATTCGGCACATAAACATCGTAAGCCGTGGTATCAAAGTACTTCTTCAAATTTTGCAGACTATGGTATTTGGAACCAAAACCAGTTAAAATAAGTATTGCCTCTTTTTGTTTAGGCTTGTTTTTTTTCGCTGCGGGTTTGCCAAACAATGTTTGAGGAACTGCATTCGGTTCTTGTTCGAGGTATTCATTTAAATCCCCTTCCAAAACGGAGTATTCATTCTTGGTAAATTTAGTTTTGGTATAATGGTATAAATCTTCGATGAGTTCGTTCGGGGTACTGATCAAAAAAGCAAGCCCCGGATTGATTTTTGTTTCTCTGAGTACTTTCTTGACGGCGTCTGTACAATTATTGGCGAATAGGGTCCATGATTTGTTGAGGTTGTATTGATCACTAACTTCTTCGAGTTGGTCTATATCACAGGATGCTGATGTGAGTTGAAGTACGAGTTCTGGATTTGTTTTTTGGTGAGTCAACACAACTCGGTCATAATTCAATGCTTGTGTGTAACTAAGACCTTTTGCTTTAAAACCGCCGCCGTCTTGTTTTCTATATTTCGTATAATAGGTCAGTGCTGAACTATCCTTGCCATAAGCAAAACTGATATGACCTGCGCCTGATGAGGTTTGGGCGCTTGAAAAAACAAATAGATAGATATAAACAACGCTCGAGAACATAAAGCAAATATCGTCAAGTTGTTGCAAAAAGCGAAACGGAATCTAGAAAATAGGCGTAGGGCACTTGCGATAAATGCAACTAAAGCAACAAATAGAACTTTAGGGCATAAAAAAAGCCCAGCTGAACTGGGCTTTGAGTAGCGAGACCGAGAGTTGAACTCGGGACCTTAGGGTTATGAATCCTACGCTCTAACCAACTGAGCTATCTCGCCATATGCGGGTGCAAATATAAAGAGAATTTTAAATTTCTTTACAATTTAGCCACAACTAATTCATTTTTTCAGTTGTTCTTGAATAAATGTCGCTAAAGTTTGAAGGCGCTCTGAGGAGAAATCAAATGGCACTCCTGCAGTCTCATAAATGTTGGACATAGAAGTGGTGTAGCCCAATGCAAGTGCTTTTTTATAATTGGCAATTGCCGTTGGGTAATTTTCGAGGCTGTTTTTCCAGACGCCAAGCGCACCAAGTTGGGCAATTCCGTATTCAATATAATAAAAAGGCACTTCGAATAAATGCAATTGGCGTTGCCAAGCACTTTGAACCAAATCTTCATAACCGGTCCAATCGGTGAGGCCCGTGCCAAAATCGCTTGCTAACTGGGTCCAGTAAGCTGATCTATCTTCGGGCGTATGCGTTGGATTTTCGTAAATCCAGTGCTGAAACGCATCTATTTGTGCTATCCAAGGCAAGACTTTTAGGGTGCCTTCAATTTGTTCGCGCATGGCGCGCTCATGTGCTTGTGGCTCATAAAATTCAGTCCATTGGGGCATGCTTAAAAGTTCCATCGACATAGAAGCCAATTCGGCAACTTCTGACGGTAGATTTTTAAATGCCGTGAGGCTGAGGTCTCGACTCAAAAACGAGTGAATGGCATGACCGCCTTCGTGCACCATAGTTTCTAAATCGCGTTGGGTACCCACTGCATTCATAAAAATGAAAGGAACCCCAATTTCGTAAAGCGGATAGTTATAACCACCCGGTGCTTTTCCAGGTTTGGAGTCGAGGTCGAGGTGTCCGAGCTGGTCCATGACCCGCAGGCAATCGCCAAAATAAGGATCAATGCGTTCAAACATGGCAATTGTTCCGCTCAACATTTCGGCACCTGTTTGGAAGGGCTTGAGGGCTGGCTTTCCTTCTGGGTCTACGTCGAGGTCCCAGGGTTTGAAACGCTCCTTGCCAAGCTTGCTTAGTTTTTCAGCTTGAAATCCTTTTACCAAGGGCACAATATGTGTTTTGATGGCCTCGTGAAAAGCAAAGCAATCTGCTTTGGTGTAGTCAAACCGCCCCATAGCTACAAATTTGTAGTCGCGGTAGTTTTCAAAACCAGTGTTTAGCGCTAATTGGTGTCTTTTTTGAATCAATGAGGTGTACAATGCATCTAGTTGCTCGCGGTCTTTTCTGCGCACCGCGGCCATTTTTTCATAAATGGTTTGGCGCAGGCTTTCGTCTTGTTCCTTGAGCAACAAAGCAGCTTGTTGCATGGTCAGGTTTTTGCCGTCGTGTTCAATGGTTTGGGCTGCGCTAATGGCACCATATTGTTGGGCTTCCTCGTTTAAGGCAGCTTCTAATGCGATGTTCTCTTCTCGATACAAATCGAGTGCGGTGCGCACGCTTCTGAAATAAATTTGATGGGCGCTATCCGCTCTTTGGTCTAGATAGGGTAGGGCCATTAGTTTCTGATTGAGTTGGTCCTCGAGCGGTGCTAATTCGGGCTGAATTTGGGTGACAAAATACGTGTAGGCCTCGCGCAGGGCTTCATCTTGGGTAGAGATGCTCATGCGGATGTAGCGCCAGGCCAAATCTTCTTCAAGGACGGCGTCAAGTTCTGAGCGGTCTTTTAACCAGTGATCAAAATCACTTAACGTTTTTATTTCTCGGTCTAATAATTCTTGAAAATAGGGAGCGAGTACCCCAAATTCGGTAATGACCAGGTCTTCGGGTAGAAACTGGCGCGCTGCTTTCTGAATTTGCATGTTATTTTCCTCTTGAAGAGCCGGTCTTCACGGCTGTCGGTTTCTTTGGAGCTGCAGGCTTCGCTGCTTTTGCTGCAGGAGCTGCAGTTGTTGCTTTCTTCTTAGCGGCGTCCGCTTTTGGCGCTTTGACTTCTTTGGTGGCAGTGGTGTCTTCAGTGGCTGCCGCTTCGAAAGCACCAGCTTTGGTCAATAGATTGAACCATTGAAAAAGTTTGCGCACATCAGAAGGGTAAACGCGGTCTTGGTCCCAGTTGGGTAAAAATGTAGCCAAGGCAGCTTCTAATTCTTTGATGTCTGCTTTGTGTGAAGGTGCTTCAGTAGGGTATAGCTCAAGCATTTTGGCAAAGATGTCGGTGAGTTTGACGTCTTCTTCATAAGTAAAGACACTGATGTCGTCGAGGGTAGAAATGCGTTCTGAGGCATACGCCGGGAAACGTTTTTTATCGATCATAGATTCGACAATAACGCTGTTTTTACTTTGAGCAATGACTTTGAAAAGACCTGGCCTTCCTGAAATGGCAATAATACCGCTGAGTTGCATAGTTTGATTTTCTTTGAATAGTTCTCAAAAATAGAAAAATAACGCTAAACATAGCGCTTGTGATGTGAAATCATAGTAGGATTACTTTTTGTCGGGCAATAACGGCGTCCTTTTCGATGAGGCTCACGTAATAGGTGCCGGCGGCTAATTCAGTCCGCTTAAAAAGAAAGTCATTGCTATTAAAATCTTCAGAAACAGCTACGATTTTACCTTCTAAGTTACTGATTTCTAAATGTCTTTTGTTGTTGTTCGGATTCGGGTAATAGACTTGAAATGTTGGGCCAGCAGGGTTTGGATAGACAAAAACACCCGCGTCAAGACAAGCCGGAGCAGCTACAAACTGTGGGAAGGTCACTTTCCAAATCACGCCGTTATTTTCCAAGACGTAAATGGAGTTGCCCACTTGCGCAGCGTCAACCGGCAGATAAAAGCCAGTTGCAACATTCGTGGTATGAATGCCATAGGTGTTGAGGGTGCTGTCGTAGGCAAAACGCAGCATCACCAATTCTCTCGATGGATCGACAAAAGGGCAGGCCGAACCCCACGGAGAAAGCGGGGTGTAACCCGTGCTGTCGCCACCAGGCATGAAACTCAAAACAAAACCATTGCCGGTATAGGCCCCGCCAAGTTGTTTGTCTTTGTCAATGACCAAGCCAAGAGGGGAGCGGTGTGCGGTAAAAGTGCGCACAGGTTGGCCACTTTCGCTGGCTTTTTTAATTGTGCCAGTTCCTTCTTCCTTGTAATAGTCGGCAGCCATTCCAAAATTAGGCAGCGGTTCGGTAAAAGTGACGCCTGCCGGCGCAACCGGAAACGAGGGGTCCGGCGCAAAATGCCCCGCCAAATAGGCTCCGTTATTCGGATTGATTAGTGGGTCTGTACTTGCGTCGTAGGTAGGATTTGCTAAAGGGTTGGCATTGCCACCAATGCGCCAAGGAAAGCCATAATGTTTGCCTTGTTCAATGAGGTTGAGCTCTTCGGGATCGTCGCGTTCGCCTGCGTTGTCTATGGCAAAAAGCTGATTTTCTCCGTTAAAAGCCATAGAGTAGGCGTTGCGGGTTCCCTCGGCAAATACATATCCGGTTTCTTGCAGCCATGTGCTGTCGTTGTTGAGGTAAATATTGGCCGCGTCGATAGGAATTCTAAAAATCTTACTAGTGATCGCCTGCTCTCGCATACCTGGATACGTGCCGTCGCTGGTCTGCACCTCGCCAAATGACGTTCTAGAACCTCCCGAAAAATATAAATATTCTTTTTGCGTATCGGCGGTTATGCCTGTAAAACCGTGGTCGCCAGACGCACTGCTAGTGGGGTAGGTGGTAGTGGTCAAAATGGTGGTCCATTCTCTGGCGCCATTGCTCTGCAGAACGCCTTTAACGATAAGCCCGATACCAAAGTTGGGATACCAAATATTGCCCGATAAATATACCGTGCTATCCACAAAGCAAAGCCCCTGAACTTTCGGGATGCCGTGATCGGTAGTGGTGTAGCGCAGCACATCGGTTTTGGAATCTTCCAATACCTCGTAAATGTTTCCGCTGGAGGTGGTGTAGAAAAGGTGCCCCGAAATAGGATCAAAAGCAATTTTAGAAGCCCACATCTTGGGCTGCAACACAGAATCAATAGAAATATCGTTGAAAAGCGGCGTGACGCGCTGGGCCTGCACAGCTCCTGCCACAATAATTTGGATTAAAACGCTGAAGATGAGGTGTGATTTCATGGTTTTAAATTAATGAATTTGGTTGAATTATGCATGTGTAAGAGTGTATTACTATTACTGCCTTTGACCACTTGATATGAGTTTAGAATAATTTCAAGTAATCGTTAAAGACAAATACCCGGTTGCGACTTTGCCCTGTCATTTCCTTTAGTATTCCTGCTGCAACGAATGCGGTAACTAAATCATTTGCAGTTTTATAAGAGCAGTCAGTTATTTCTTTGACTTGATTCACATGTACCACTGGTTTCTTAAAGAGATAGTGCAATAAAATTGCGGCATTGTTAGCTCTTTTGCCAAAGTTCGCGTTGATATTTGACTCTAAATGGGCTTTTAATTCGAGCACATTTGAAAGAGTACTTGTTGCGTTTTCAGCTGTTTCGGCCACGCCAACTAAAAAGTACTTCAGCCATTGCTTCATATTATTTTTGGATCTAACAAAAGTGAGGTTATCGTAATACAAACCTTTGTTCTTTTCAAAAAACGCAGAAAGATAAAGTAAGGGTTTATTTAGAATTTTTTGGTCAACTAAAAATAAGGTTATCATTAAACGACCGATTCGTCCATTGCCATCTAAGAAAGGGTGAATGGTTTCAAATTGGTAATGCGCAATTCCTATTTTAATTAGGGCGGGCACATTTATTTCTTCATTATGCAGGAATTTTTCTAAGTCGCCCATTAATTCATTTACATAGCTTGGGTGAGGCGGTATAAAAACAGCGTCACCTAATGTATTTCCGCCTATCCAATTTTGTGAGGTTCTAAAATCACCTGGTTGTTTGTTTTCGCCTCTTGCGCTGTTTAATAGAATTTGATGTGTCTGTTTTATTAAACGGGATGAAATTGGCAATCTTTCTAGTTCAATTATTGCTTGATTGAGTGCCTTTATGTAATTATTGACTTCAACCCAATCATTTTTTCTTTCTGGTGAGATTTCATCCTCTTCTAAAAGAGCCTCGTCCATCTGGGTTTGTGTACCTTCAATTCTACTTGAAACAACTGCCTCTTTGGTAACATGCAGTTGGATAAATAAATCAATATTTGGAACAAGTTTAGAAAAGGAATTCAACTCTCCTAATTTTATGGCAGCTTTTTCCAAAAGTTGATTAATGCTTTGATCTTCCCAAATCCAAGAATCATTTACCTCATTCGGTAAAAAATAAGTATACCCTGTTGGATGCTTTACTTGTTTTCCAGAAACATATTTTTCTAAGTTTATCATTGACTTTTTTTGTTTTACCAAAGTAACATAAAATTTTTCTTATTTTACTTTAAACCCTTAAAACTAAAATAGCAACTTTCTTATTTTACTTTCGTGTCATGTGAACGAATACTATTTTTTAACCCCTCAGGCATTTTATCGGGGACGTATAATTGAGCCAATGTTTTTTCGGGGTGTTTTTCTCGTTCTTTTAAAATTCGGAAAGTACAATGAGGTGACAGTTAGAAAAGTCGTATTGCAGTAGCAATTTAAAAGCATTTCGCAAACAATATTTTGAAAGACCGACACACAAAGTCGGTTTTTTTTGGCAAAGCGTTATGTACTGCAAATCAATTTACTAAGAATTTAGGGTGGTTGAAAGCACCCCCACATACAATCAAAAGCGCAAATGGTTTTAGGTATTTATTATTTTTTAACACTATCAATCAACTTATTAACAATAATTCCTTATAATATACGTACCTTTGCACCTCATTTTAAAAAGAATACATGACATTTGAAGAACTGGGATTAAGGCGAGAGGTGCTGAAGTCGTTGACAGAATTGGGTTTTGAAGCACCGACCCCCATCCAGGAACAAGCAATTCCCTACCTATTAGGAGAAGATTGCGATTTTGTCGGTCTGGCGCAGACCGGTACAGGTAAAACGGCCGCATTCGGTTTGCCGTTAATTAATAACATTGATAACAAAGCACGCCTGCCACAAGGGGTCATCATTTGCCCAACACGCGAGCTTTGCCTTCAGATCACCAAAGACCTCAACGTCTTTTCTAAGTATCTAGATGGCAATATCACAGCAGTGTACGGCGGGACCGATATCCGTACGCAAATCACGAGCGTTAAAAAAGGAACCTCAATCATCGTGGCAACACCAGGTCGTTTGGTCGACCTCATCAACCGCAAAGTAGTTCAACTAGGTGAAATCAAATACGTCATCCTAGACGAAGCAGACGAAATGCTCAATATGGGTTTCAAAGAGGACATCGACATGATCCTCGATCAAACGCCCATCGACAAAAATGTATGGTTGTTCTCTGCAACAATGCCAAACGAAGTGGCACGCATCGCTCGTACTTACATGACCGATCCGCTAGAAGTTTCTATTGGCCACAAAAACCAGAGCAACGAAAACATCGAACACATCTACTACTCAGTTAAAGAACGCGACCGCTACGACGCAGTAAAGCGCCTCATCGACTTTAACCCTACCATTTACGGACTCATCTTTTGCCGCACCAAAAACGAAACCGCTACGGTTGCGATGAAACTCGCCCGCGACGGCTACAACGCAGAGCCACTTCACGGTGACCTCACCCAAGCCATGCGCGACCGCGTGATGGAGCGTTTCCGTTCAAAAGAACTTCAAATCTTAGTGGCAACAGACGTTGCTGCACGCGGTTTGGACATCAACAATATTACGCACGTCATCAACTACAACCTTCCTGACGACATCGAAAACTACACACACCGTAGTGGCCGTACCGCTCGCGCAGGCAAAACAGGTCAGTCTTTGGTGTTGGTCAACACCCGTGAAAACGTTAAAATCAAAGCAATTGAGCGCCAAATGCGCATGACCTTCACACAAGGTCAAATTCCAAATCCTGCCGAGATTTGCGAAATCCAATTGAAAAAACTCATCGACAACACTATTGCTACAGAAGTAAAAGAAAGCGATATCGCACCTTTTATGGAGCAAATCTTAGCTTCTTTTGCTGACTTAACAAAAGAAGAAGTCATCAAAAGATTCGTTTCTGCTGAGTTCAATCGCTTCATCGACTACTACGAGCGCGCTGGCGACCTCAACGCAGCAGCAAGCAAAGACGATCGCGAGCGTCCAGAACGCAAGACCGATCGTCAGAGCCGTGCCCGCGAAGAAGGTAAAACACGCTTTTTTGTCAACTTGGGCCGCAGAGATGGTCTCAATCCAGGCGCTATGGTTCGCATCATCTGCGATGCCACTGGCCTCAACTCTAAAGCTCTTGGCCGCATCGATATCATGACCTCTTTCTCATTTATTGAGGCCGACGACGAGCACACACAAAAAATCTTGAAGCACGTCGATGGCTATGAATTCGAAGGCCATAAAGTTGCCATTGAAGTTACTGCACCGGGTCAGGGTGGCGGCGATGACCGCGGCGAGCGCAAGTTTTCTAAAGGACCAGGCTCTAAAAGAGGCCCAGGATCTTTCGGAGGCGGCGGTAGAAAACCAGGCTTCGAGAAAAAAGGCGGCTTTGAGAAAAAAGGCGGTTTTGACAAAAAACGTTCAGGTGGTTTTGACCGCGATCGCGGTTTCGGCGCCAAAAAAAATAAATATTAATTCTCCTTACCCATACAATTATCCATATGGAAATCAGAAATATTGCCATTATTGCCCACGTTGACCACGGTAAAACTACCCTTGTTGACAAAATGATCGAAGCGGGCCAAGTTGTCAACGAGCGCGACCGCATGACCGGCGAGCTCATTATGGACAACAACGATCTAGAGCGCGAGCGCGGCATCACCATTGTCTCAAAAAACGTTTCGGTTTCTTACAAAGGCACCAAAATCAACATCATCGACACCCCGGGTCACGCCGACTTCGGTGGCGAGGTTGAGCGCGTTCTCAACATGGCCGATGGCGTATGTTTGTTAGTAGATGCCTTCGAAGGTCCAATGCCACAAACGCGTTTTGTACTTGGTAAAGCACTTTCTATGGGGCTCAAGCCTTTGCTTGTGATCAACAAAGTCGACAAAGAAAACTGTACACCGGAAGAAGTTCACGAAAAAGTATTCGACCTCATGTTTGAGCTCGATGCCAACGAAGAACAACTAGACTTCCCTACAATCTATGGCTCTGCCAAAAACGGCTGGATGTCTACAGACTGGAAACAACCTACAGACAGCATTACGCCTTTGCTCGATCAAATTTTGGATTACTTCCCGCCAAAGAAAATCGAAGAAGGTAACACCCAAATGCTCATCACTTCCCTCGACTTTTCTTCTTACGTTGGACGTATCGCTATTGGTCGTCTCACACGTGGTGTGATCAAAGAAAACCAACCCATCATTCTTTCTAAGTCCGATGGCCGTCAAGAAAAACACCGCATCAAAGAAGTCTTTGTTTTTGAAGGTATCGAGCGTGCAAAAGTGACTGAAGTACAACCTGGAGACCTCTGTGCAGTAACAGGCATTGAAGGTTTCGAAATCGGCGACTCTATCTGTGATGCCGAAAATCCAGAGCCACTTCCGACCATCAAAATGGACGAACCAACCATGAGCATGTTGTTTTCTATCAACGACTCTCCGTTCTTCGGCAAAGAAGGTAAGTTTGTGACTTCGCGTCACATTTCTGACCGCCTCACCAAAGAACTCGAGAAAAACCTCGCATTGCGTGTCAGCGACACCGACAAAGCCGACAAATGGATGGTTTTTGGCCGTGGTGTCTTGCACCTTTCTGTACTCATCGAAACGATGCGTCGCGAAGGTTACGAACTTCAAGTCGGACAGCCACAGGTCATCATCAAAGAAATCGATGGCGTTAAATGCGAACCAATCGAAGAACTCACCATTGACCTACCAGAAGAGCACAGCGGAACAGCCGTAGAAGCCGTTACGCGCCGCAAAGGAGAAATGACCAACATGGTGCCAAAAGGCGAACGCATGATTGTCACTTTCCAAATTCCTTCACGTGGTATCATCGGACTACGAAACTACCTCTTGACACAAACTGCAGGTGAGGCCATCATGAACCACCGCTTCTTGGAATACCAACCTTACAAAGGAGAAATTCCAGGTCGTCAGAACGGTTCACTTATTTCCCTCGAACAAGGCACTTCAATTCCTTTCTCTTTGAACAACCTTCAGGAGCGCGGTAAATTCTTTATTGCACCCAACGAAGACATCTACGAAGGTCAGGTCATCGGTGAAAACTCTCGCGCAGGTGACTTATGTGTGAATGTGACCAAAACCAAGAAGCTCACCAACATGCGTGCTTCAGGTTCTGACGACAAAGTACGTTTGGCTCCACCTAAAGTTTTCAGCCTCGAAGAGTGCTTGGAATACATCCAATCTGATGAATACGTAGAAGTTACCCCAAAAAGTTTGCGCATCAGAAAAATCTTATTGAAAGAAACTGATCGCAAACGTTCAGGTAAGTAATAATAAATTTGCCAATTTTACGTTGTGTTAACGATGAAAAAGGCTTTACTCCTTGTGTTTTTAGTGCTTGCGGTCCAATCGCAAGCACAAAAACGCACTTTTTTATCGCGTTCTGAGTTTGGTGTGAACATCGGCCAAACCTATTACCTCGGAGACCTTAACCCCTACCAACAATTCAAAAATGCCCACCTTGCAGGGGGGCTCATGTACCGTTACAATCTCAATAACCGCCTCACGTTGCGCTTTAATTATTTGTACGGTCAAATTTCTGCTGCCGATTCTACATCGCCTTATCCTTTATTGATCAACAGAAATCTGAGTTTTCAGTCGACGCTACACGAAGTTGCTGCAGGCCTAGAATTTCATTATGTGCCGTTTCAGTTTGGAAGCAGTCGTTACCCAGCCACAGCCTATTTACTCGCGCAAGTAGGTGTCTTTCACATGAATCCGCAAACCTATTACAACAACGCTTGGCAAGACCTCCAGCCGTTGGCAACGGAAGGTCAGGGCACGAGCATCAATTCTCAAAAACCCTACAATCTTTATCAGCTTTGCTTGCCCTTAGGAATGGGGGTAAAGGTGAGCCTCGGAAAAATGGCTACCTTTAATATCGATGTAGCCATCCGCAAAACTTTTACCGATTATCTAGACGACGTAGGTTCAGATGTATACTTTGACCCACAAGTTCTTTCAGACGAAATCTCTGATTTATCTTCTACGCTTTCCAATCAGAGTCTTGACGGCAATCGTTTTGGCAAACGCGGCACGAGCAGCACCAAAGATTGGTATGTTTATACCGGCGCTACCCTCACCATACGTTTGGGCAAAGGGGGCGGTTGTTTTTATTAAATCTACACACCATGCAAAAGTTATTTTTAATTGCCTTCGTTTTCTTGTTGTTCTCTTGCCAGTCTGAGGTTTGTGATTGTGCCGACCAATGGTTAGAAATGACCGAAGCACTCAAAGCCGCTGAAGCGAAAGGAGAGTCAGTAGACAAACTGCTCAAAAAATACGAAGCGCCGCTCAAAAAATGTGAGAACCTCGATGCCAATAAAACAGCTGCAGAAAAGGAGCAAATGCTCGAAGAATTGCGTGCTTGCGATGCCTACAAAAAAATTGGCAAGAATTAGGATTGCTTCTGATTGATCACAAAAGTTGCTTTAAAAACTTCTTGATACGCGGCCCAGTGCTGATAACCAGAAATGGTTTCGTTGTGCCATAAAAAACTGAAGGTTCCGCCGTGCTTCTTCACTTGTCCATACAATTCTTCTATACGTAGTTTGGCTGCTTCTGGTGTGAACTTCAGATATTCTAAAAGCGTACCGTCCATATAAACAAAAGGATGGATGTTGAGATGGGTTACTTCATTTTTTCGCAAATCGAACCACTTAAACGTGCGTGCTGTTCCAGCTCGAAAACCCGTCTGCTCTGCATAACCCATTGTGTAGTCGTGTGTGATCCCGGCTCTTATAAGATGGTGGTAAGTGCTCGGTAAGCTCATTAATAAAAAATGTTGTCGGTTGCTATTTGGTCGGTATCCTACAATTTGTTCGAGCCTTTGCATTTCGAGTTCAAGTTGTTGATAGCTGTGTTGGGTGAGCGAACTGCCGTGGATGCCTATTTCGGCATGTGCTGCAATTTGGCGTATTTTGTCTTGTTGCGGCAGGTTGAGGTGCGAGAGGTTTTTATCGAGTTTGGTGTAGTTGCCTAGTAGCCAAAAAACTTTGGTGTCTGGGAAGTGTTGGGCCAGTTCTGAAATTTGATCAAAGGTATCGTAAGGATCTGTTTTGGCACCTTTACGGACCATTTTGCGATCCATTACCCTTTCTGTTCTGCGGTAGAGTAGGTCCTTGCAATTGGCAAAAAAAGTTCGAATCGTGTTTTTGTGCGCGTAAGCAAAGGTGTTGTCGATATCAAAAGTAGCTTGAAAATGAAAGCGCGGTTTTTGAGCTTGCAGCTCCTGGTTCAAAGCTTCTTCCAAATAACGGATCAGCGCCTCGCTCCAGATGTCGCAAATAGGAACCTGTAACCAATTGTGGGTAAATACCACAGATGCACTTGCTTGGAAGCGTTCGAGGGCATCGGTCTGGATGCTTTGGTATTCTTCCATGCGGCTCAGTATGTAAAAGATACTGGCCAGTAAATCGGGTTGTCCGTTGAAACAAAGACATTCAGTACTATTGAAAACTCCTTTTGTTGGCGTTTCCTTAAGTATTTCATCTTCAAAAAGCAGGGCTGCCGGAACGAGTTGAACGGCACCATCAAAATCTCTGCTAGAGTAATTGAGTTTGGGGCCTGTTGCGGCAATAAAAGCGATGCCATCGTTGGTGAGCTGATACGCAACTTTTCGTTCTGAAAAAACAAACGATAACGTGTAGAGTAGCCGCTCGGTGATATATTCTACGTAGATCAGCACTAGAGAGAAGTCAGGATTTTTTGGCAAATAAAGGTGGCTGCGTGGCCGTCGCCGAAGATATCTGAGCGTGTTTGCATAGGTCTATTTAGCAAAAGGGTGGCAGCGTCTAAAATTTTCTCTTGGTTGGCGCCGGTCAAAATTGCTGCACCAGCTTCCACTACCTCTACCCATTCGGTTTGTTCGCGTAAAATGACGCAAGGTTTGGCAAAGAAATAAGCTTCTTTTTGAACACCGCCGCTGTCTGTAACGATTAACCTCGCATTTTGCTCTAAGGCGATCATGTCTAGAAAGCCAGCGGGCGCTGTAATTTGGAGTTTGTCTTGAGCGGCAATTCT
>CANHSA010000008.1 GCA_947463345.1 Flavobacteriales bacterium | reverse complement strand
CTGAACTTGACAATTTGACTTATGCAGACGAATATTGGCTTCGCTAGAACCACTCAGGATTTGTCCGTTGGCTAAGGTGATGAGCGCGCGCTGGTGTTCTTTAGGACTTGTTTTCGGAAAAAAGACTTGTATTTGCGCCATTCCAAAAAGCGGAAGGCCTAAACAAAAAATGAATTTAAACATGGTCTCGAAATTTGGATTCAAACCTTTTTTTTAGTTCTTGAAGCGTATGATCCCATTGACTTGGTTTTTGGTGTTTCCAGCGTTTGTGTGACCACAACCAGCGCGCAGAGTTGTCTAGAATTTGTTGCTCGAGTTTCTGGACATGCAATTGCGTTAATGCTTGGTAAGGGAGGTTTTTAGAATCTTCTACTAAAACTTCAAGTTTTATGTTGTAATAACCTCTTTTTGAAATAGATATGTTTGCAAAAACAACCGCGCAATCGTGTTTATTGGCCATATATTCAGGACCAAAAATAACAGCTGTTTCGCGACCCAAAAATGGTAGCCAAAGGCAATTGTTGGCGGAGCTTGGCGCTTGGTCGGCCAATACAAGAACAACAGGTTGCTTGATTTGAAAGGCTTTTTGATAGTTCTGCGCGTGGATCACTTCAAGGCCAAAACGCTCGCGCCGCGCAGTCAGTTTGTGATTCCAAAACGGGTGGCTGAGCGGCATGCCAATTCCAAAATTTGGGTTCTTGAACCAAAGGGCTTGAGCGGTAATGAGCCATTCCCAGTTATTGTAGTGCCCTGCCACAAGTAGAACTGGTTTGCCCAAGGCCTGGAGTTGGTCAAGGATTTCCGGATTTTCGAGTTGCATGCGCTCGCGCAATTGCTTTTCGGAAATAGTCAGGTTTTTAATTGCTTCAACAAGGAGGTCTGCGAAATAGCGGTAAAAATCTTTTCGGATTTGGTTTCTTTCTTCGGTGGATTTATTTGGAAAGGCGAGAAGCAAATTGTGGTCGATTACTTTTTTTCGATACGGAAGAATGGTGCAAAGCAAGAAAAATAAGAAATCAGCAACTACGTAGAGTATCCACAGAGGAAGGTAGGATAGGGGTAAAACCAATCCGAAGTAGAGCAGTGCCCCGCTTAAAATTTGTATTTGTCTTGCCACCATTTTTTGATTTGTTGGGCCAATTCTTGTTCTTTGGGGCTGCTGCCGGGCGCAATGAAATTGGTACCGATGATTTCTGCTGGCAAAAACTCTTGGTTGTAGAAATTGCCGGGGTGGTCGTGGCTGTATTGGTAGCCGTCGCCATAGCCGAGTTCTTTCATGAGCGCGCTGGGTGCATTGCGCAAAGGGAGCGGAACGCCCAAATTGCCGGTTTGTTGCACCAATTGCTGTGCTTTATTGATGGCCATGTAGGCCGCATTGCCTTTTGGCGAACTCGCTAGATAAAGCGTGCACTCGCTGAGAATAATGCGCGATTCTGGCCAGCCTACGTTTTCTACTGCCTGAAAACAAGCGTTGGCAAGTAAAAGTGCATTCGGATTGGCCAAGCCGATGTCTTCGGCTGCTAAAATGACCAAACGGCGCGCAATGAATTTGGGATCTTCGCCGCCCTCGACCATTCGGGCCAACCAATAAACAGCTGCATTTGGATCGGAGCCTCTGACCGATTTGATGAACGCCGATATGATGTCATAATGTTGTTCGCCGTCTTTGTCGTAGCGCGCTAAGCTTTGTTGTGCGTTTTGCAAGACAACTTCGTCCGTGATTTCAATTTCGTTTTGCTCCTGAAAAGTCCCGACGATGATTTCAAATACGTTGAGCAATTTGCGGGCGTCGCCTCCTGAAATTCTGAGGAGGGCGTTGGTTTGGCTCAGGATGATGTTTTTGCGCTGTAAAATCGGGTCTTCGAGGAGCGCTCTGTCGATTAGAGCCAAAAGGTCTTCTTTGCTGTGGTTGGTTAAGGTGTAGACCTGGCAGCGCGAGAGCAAAGCTGAAATGACTTCAAAGGAAGGGTTTTCTGTTGTTGCACCAATGAGTGTAACTACGCCTTTTTCAACAGCTCCAAGTAAAGAATCTTGTTGGGCTTTAGAAAAACGGTGGATTTCATCGATGAACAAAATGCTGCCCTTGGGCGTAAACATGCCGCCACCTTGTACTTTAGCAATGATTTCTCGGACGTCTTTGACACCGCTAGAAATGGCAGAAAGCGTATGAATGGGGCGCTGTAAATGCTGTGCAATGAGCTGAGCGAGTGTGGTTTTGCCAACGCCTGGAGGGCCCCAAAAGATCATGGATGGGATCACGCCGGCGTCTAGGGCCCGCCTCAAAGAAGCGTTTGGTGCCAATAGATGCTGCTGACCAATGTATTGATCTAAAGTAGTGGGGCGCATGCGTTCTGCGAGCGGAGCATTCATTACTCAAAGATAAGCAAACTAATTTTAGTATCTTCGTGGCAAAACAGATTGAATGAACGTCTATCTTGACAACGCAGCCACCACACCTGTTGCACCAGAGGTGGTTGAAGCTATGGTTCCGGTGTTGTACAACAACTTCGGAAATCCGTCCTCTACACACGCATTTGGCCGTCAAGCCAAGGCCTTATTAGAAAACGCAAGGCGCAGTATTGCCCAAGTGCTCAATTGCGCACCCTCAGAACTCATTTTTACTTCTGGCGGTACCGAAGCCGACAACATGGCCCTGCACGCGGCAGTTACCCAACTCGGAGTGCGCCGCATCATTACTTCAGCCATAGAACACCACGCAGTGGGCCATACCGCCGAAGCGCTCAAAACCCACGAGCAAATCGAAGTTGTTTACCTCACTCTTGATTCAAAAGGCAACATAGACTTTCAAGAACTCCGCACTTATCTGCAAGATGGCGTCCCAACGATAGTGTCTTTAATGCATGCCAATAACGAAATTGCTACCTTGTTGCCGTTGGCAGAGGTTGCCCAATTGTGTCGTCAAAATGGCGCCTATTTTCATTCCGACACCGTTCAGACCATGGGTCATTACGCTTTTGATTTAGCAGCCCTCGATATCGATTTCATTACTTGCGCCGCTCATAAATTTCACGGGCCAAAAGGTGTTGGTTTTTTATATGTCAATAAAAAAACAAGAGTGAATCCGCTTATCCATGGTGGGGCTCAGGAAAGAGGCTTGCGTGGAGGTACCGAAAACATCGCTGGTGTAGTTGGCTTGGCCAAAGCCGTTGAATTGGCTTACACCGATTTAGCCGCGCACCAAACACATGTTTGGGGCTTAAAAAACTACATGATCACGCGTTTACAAGAGCTGTTCCCAGATGTGCTTTTCCATGGTGAAACTTCCTACGAGAAAGCCCTCTATACCGTGCTCAATGTGTGTTTGCCAGCCACGCCCAAAGCAGGTCTTTTGCTTTTCACCCTAGATTTAAAAGGCGTTGCCGTGAGTGGCGGTTCGGCCTGTACTTCTGGTGCTGCCAAAGGTTCGCACGTGTTAGAAGGAATTGGCGCCAACATGAACAGGCCCAATGCGCGTTTTTCTTTCTCGCGTTTCACTACCCAAGAAGAAATCGACTACGCCTTGCAACAACTTCAAGAAGTGTATCAAAAGAATCTGTAAATTCAGCCTATGCAAGCGCGGCCTAAAGTATTGTTCATCTCCAGTTGGTATCCGTCGGTCCTCAAACCAACAGAGGGCAACTTTGTACAACAACATATTCGCGCTGCCCAACTTGTCGCAGATGTAGCCTTGGTTCATGTGGTGCTGAGTACACAACACCAAGAACTCACCCATGAGCTCAAGTCTGCGCCCTATGAAGAACAACTTATTTATATCCCTAAAAGCACGCTGCCGGTCATCGGTTTTTTAATCAATTATTTTCGTGTTTTCAGCACTTATTGGAAATTCGCGGCGCAAACCAAGCTTGGTAAGCCCGACCTCATTCATGCCAATGTATTGTATCCTATTGGTTTAGTAGGTGTTTTACTCAAAATCAGGTGGCGCATCCCTTTGCTTTTTACCGAGCACTGGACCTGCTATCACGCATATGCCCAGCCGCAGCCCACGCGCCTACAACAATTCTTTTTGCGTTGGATCGGCAATAAAGCCAATTTGGTCATGCCTGTTTCGCTTGATTTAGCTGCTGCCATGCAAAACTTTGGTGTCTCCAGTACCATGAAAGTGATACCGAATGTAGTAGATACAAACGTTTTTACTGCAGTTGAAAAGCGTCCGCACGGCGTATATCGCTTTGTGCATATTTCTTCTCTCGACCCTGAGCAAAAGAATTTTCATTTGTTGGTGCGCGCTTTTTATCAACTCAAAAAGCAACAGCCAAAAGTAGAGCTGCACGTCGTTTCAGACGGCGATTTCGCTGCTTATGGCACTTTAATCAAAGGCTTTGACTTTGCCAAATCGATTCACTTTCACGGCCAACAAGACAGCGCAGGAGTGGCCGCTATTTTGCAGTTTGCCGACGCATTGGTTTTGAGCAGCCGCTTTGAAAACCTGCCTTGCGTACTTTTAGAAGCGCTCGCAACCGGAACCCCAATGATTGCCACCAATGTAGGTGGCGTTGCAGAAATCATTCATCAAGGTAATGGCATTTTGGTGCCTTCAGAAGATGAAAACGCCTTGCTTGCTGCCATGACCGACATCCAACAGCGTGCGTATTCCGCTCAAGAAATGCATGCCGAAGCACAGCAAAAATACAGTCCAATAACCATTGCAGGCTTGTTTTTAGAGGCCTATCAAATGGTACTTCAAAAAGATGTGGCGTAGCATTTTTGGCAACTTTGGTGTACGGGTGCTTTCTGCACTGCTCAATCTCGGCTTGGTCATTTTATTTTCTCAGCTAACGGGCGCTGTCGGAAAAGGCGAACAAAGTCTCTTGCTTACTTCGGTTGCCATTATCACCATCTTTGATTCGTTGGTTGGAGGAGCCGCTCTGGTTTATTTATCTTCTCGTTATTCATGGACGCAACTGATCAAAGCTTCATACGCTTGGGTTCTTGTTGTGAGTCTCTTTGCATTTTTATTACTCGAGGCCTTCCATGTTTTTGAAACAAAATACCTCCTTCACATCATCCTATTAAGTGCCATCAGTTCGATTAGTTCGGTTCATGCCTCTTTATTGTTGGGCCAACAGCGGCTCAAAGCCTTCAACTTCGTTCAGATTTTAGTACCACTGATTACTTTTGCAACTTGTGTAGGGCAATGGTTTGTATATCGCCAGTTGGATTACATCGTGGCCTTGTATGTTTCTTATTTAGTTGCTTTATTGACCAGTTTCATTGCTATTTGGCGCTTTTTCCCTGCACAAAATGACGGTGTTGTCGGGTGGAAAGAAATTTGGCAGCGCTTGTTTAAGCTAGGTTTTTACAATCAGTTAGCTCATGTATTGCAGCTCTTGAGTTTTAGGGCGAGTTATTACATTTTAGAGCAATATCATGGTGCTTCAGCAGTTGGCGTGTTTTCCAATGCGAGCTCCATTACAGAATCCATTTGGCTCATTGCAACGAGCATTTCTTTATGGCAATATGCAGCTATTTCAAACGCCCAAGACCAGCAATACACCATTCAAATCACAGAAAAGCTAAGTCGTTTTGGCATGTTAGCGGCTTTTTTTGGCGTGGGCTTTTTCTTGCTCTTACCAGCCGATTTTTACCGATTCGTATTTGGCGCTGACTTCGGTGGCTTGCAACTGCTCATGTGGGCGCTGGCACCAGGAGTGTGGATTTTTACTTATGCGCTTGTTGTAGGACATTATTTTTCAGGCCACGGTCGCTATTGGGTCAATGCTTTGGCTTCTGGTGTGGGTTTACTATTTAGCTTATTGGCCTCATTTATTTTTATTCCGATGTACGGAGCCATGGGGGCAGCGCTTGCCGCTAGTATTTCATACACGGTCACCAGTTTGGTAGTGCTGCGCTATTTTCTCAAAGATGGTGCGCAATTCTCGGTTTTTCCTTCAAAGGAGGAGCTTTTACAATTATTTACCCAAATGCGCGTTTTGTGGCGTAAGTCTTAAGTATGCAGAAAATTACAAAATTATTGAAAGCCCTTCAGCTCGTCCTACAAAGACCAGCACTATTGAATTTAATTCTCAAGGATGAAACATACTTACTTGAAAATTTTACCAAAGCTTTTCCAAAAGTTACTTTGCAGGAGTTGGATCCATTTACTTGGTCAGAGGCAGAAGAGCTGAAAATCGCGCCTTATGCCTTTCTTTCGGGTTCTTCTATGGCAACAGATTTTGCTTTTTTGCAAATGCTCTGTCGAAAATATAAAGTAGAAACGTATTTGGAAATCGGGACCTGGAGAGGGGAGAGTGCTGCCAATGTAGCGCCTTATGTCAAGGAGGTTTTTACGCTCAATTTGCCAGATAGCACGCTGCGCAATATGGGGCAATCTAGCGCTTACATCGACTCTCATCGGTTTTTTTCAAAAGATATTCCGAATGTAACGCACTTATTTGGAGACTCCGCAACCTTTGATTGGCAGCCATATGCACAAAAATGCGACCTCATCTTTATTGATGGCGATCATTCTACAGAGGCTGTTGAGCGCGACACCAAAACAGCTTTGGGTTTGAGAAAATCTTCGGATTCCATTTTGGTTTGGCACGACGCCAAGCAAGATGCAGAGTATCCGCGTTATGAAGTCTTACTCGGAATTTATAAAGCCTTGCCTAAAGAACTTCATCAAAATGTATATTTAGTGAAGCATGCGTTGTGTGCGGTTTATCTTCCCGATGCATTAGTTGGGCAGGCGATAGCCATTAATGCGTTGCCCAAACGAGCTTTTGAACTCCATCTCAAACAAAAAGAAGTTTAGCCAAACTTTTTGATATTGAATTCCTTGAGCCAAAGGAGATAGCACACATAGCGAAAAGCAAAATTTTGTAGGTCTGCGTATTTGGCAGTAGAGAAAATCCGAGGTAAGTCTTTGTATAACTGTTGCGCATCTATGAGTTCACTTTTGTCAAGGTACGCATAGGTTTCGATTTGTGTTTTCCAATAGTGAGCAGTCTGCATCAGCCAGTCGCTTTCAGGCACCGAAAATCCTTTTTTATCTCGCCGCCATGATATCGCATTGGGCAGCTCTTTGTCTAAAGCCTTTCTTAAAATAAACTTTGACCAACCATTATGAATGAGGTCTTTAGCTTGAAGAGATCTGGCCGTTTGTAAGAGCTCAGCGTCGTCGGCAAAGGGGGTTCTCGATTCGATGCTATACTGCATAGAGCAGCGGTCTTCCCAGCGCAAAAGACTTTTTAATTCGTGTGCTTGGCAATAATAGGCTAAGTGTGCTTGTAGGCGATCAAAGCGCTTCCTTTTAAGCGCAGGAACTTGACGCAAATAGGCGAGTGAAGGATTCGTTTTCTTCGCAATTGCTATTTGTGCTTTGGCCGGTAATAAACCAATGAGATCCTTGATCCATTCTTTAATGATGTATTTTTTTGAACTAGGCGAATTGCCGAGTTGTTTCCATTCGCGCAAGAACAATACCCAGCGCCCTGTCCAGAATAATTCTTTGAAAAAGGTCGGGTAAAAGATTTGGTAGCCAGCAAATAATTCGTCGCCACCTTGGCCATCGATGAGGATTTTGATGTTGTGTTCGGCGGCGCTTTTCATGACGCTGCTTTGCGCAAAAGTACTGGTGCTGAGCAGTGGAATGTCTTGGTGGTAAATGAGTTGTGGCAAAGCGTCTATCAATTGCTGACTATTCAATTCGGACACATGCCAGTTGGCATTGGTGTGCGCGATCATTTGCTCGGCCCATTTGCGCTCATCCAGCGGAGAGTCATTGGCGGCGGTAAAAGCGTGTAGCCCATTGGCGAGCGCCATAACGTTTGAACTTTGATTGATTTTTGCGGCGATGTGTAATAAACTGCTCGAATCTAAGCCCCCAGACAAACAAAAGCCAAGTGGTACGTCGGCTCTTAAGCGCAAGGCAACAGCGTTTTCCAGTTGTTCTTTGAACTCATTTTGCGCTTTTTTGGCTTCAATTTGTGTGGCAAGGTAGTATTTGTCGATTGACTTTTGCTGGGTTGTTAAATCATAGCTGAGCGTATGGCCCGGTTGGAGTTCGCAGATGCCTTTGAAAAAACCTTCGCTTTGAGTTTCAATTTTACTGAGTCCAAAATAGGTGAGGAGGGCAGGTGTATTTGCCGTGGCTTGGTAGCTTGGTATGTCGAGTAGGGCCTTTATTTCTGAAGCAAAACCAAAATGTTCTGAATTCTCTAGGTAATAAAAGGGCTTGACGCCGTAAGGGTCGCGGGCGCAAAAAACGGTGTTTTGCTCTTGGTCGTAAATGGCAAAGGCCCACATGCCATTGAAGCGCTGCAAACATTGAGCACCCCAAAAATGATACGCTTGAAGTAGTACCTCTGCATCTGAATTGCTTTGAAAGGTAGCACCAAGTGCTGAGAGTTCTGTTCTTAGTTCTAAATAATTATAGATTTCACCGTTGAAACTCAAGTAATACCGCTCATGAAGTTGCATGGGTTGTGCTGCGGCTGCGCTCAGATCGATAATTGAGAGGCGGCGGTGCGCCAAGCCAAAGTCGGCGTTTGCAAACCAACGAAGGCCTTCACCATCGGGCCCGCGGTGGATCAGCTTGGCACTCATTTGCGCAAGGGTGCTTTCTCCTTGTGCTGCTTGTGCGCTATTTTTGACAACTAAACCAGCTATGCCACACATCGCAATTTAGTTAAAGACGAAGGTCAAGGAGGTAAACAAAACTTGCAATGGCCGCCGCGCCTAATTCTAGCTCGCGTTTATTGACTGCCTCAAAGACATCTGAGGGCGCGTGGTGGTAGTCAAAATAACGCTGAGAGTCGGGGACAAACCCAAAAAGCGGAATGCCAGGGTAGGCATCTTTGAGGGGGCCGATATCGACGCCACCGTAACCTTTTTCAAAAACATGTAAGTCGTAGGGCTTGAAAATGGGTGCAAAAGAATTGAGGAGTTGAAGGTAGGTGTCAGGGCCATCGAGTCCGAAGCCGCGCGGTGCAAATCCACCGCGGTCACTTTCCAAGGCGGCAATTTGTTTTTCGCCATTGGCCAACACCCATTTGGCATATTGCTGGCCGCCATGGTTGCCGTTTTCTTCATTCATAAAGAAGACCACGCGAATGGTGTGTGTGGGTTGGTATCCCAATTCTTGAAGGATGCGCAGTGCTTCTAAGCAATGGATCACGCCTGCGCCGTCGTCGTGCGCGCCTTCGCCGGTGTCCCAGGAGTCGAGGTGTCCGCCAATGGTAATGATCTGATCTGGAAACTTACTTCCTTTGATTTCAGCCATGACGTTGTAAGAATCGGCATCTGGGAAATCGCGGCAATCCATCTCGAGGTAAAACTGAACTTTCCCTTTCTGAAGTGCCGTAGAAAGCGCATTGGCCGAATTGGTAGACAACGCCGCCGCAGGGATTTTCTGCACGCCCACATCGTAGTGCATAGAGCCTGTGTGCGGATGCGCGTCTTGGGGCAAGCCTAAAGAACGGATCAGAACGGCTTTAGCGCCCAATTTTGCAGCTTCTACCGCGCCGTTGCCGCGAATGGCATAGCAGGCGCCATATGCCTTGAAAGTTTGAATCTGACTGGCATCCATGGCTTGGTTTAAGAACACAATTTTGTCCTCTACATCTTTTGGCTTGGCCTTTTGCAAATCGGCAAGTTGCTTGAATTCAATGATATCGCCTTCCAGAAGGCCATTGGTGCCAATAGAGCCGCCCAAGGCCAGTAATTGTACTTTGACGATAGCGCCTTTCTCAGCGCGAAACCACGCCACTTCTGTGGTGCCACGCTCCCAATGCGGAACGGTAATGGCTTGTTTGGAGACTGCATCAAAATGGTAAGCTTTCATTTTTTCGTAGCTCCAGTCGACGGCCATTTGCGCTTGTGCAGAGCCTGAAAGGCGCGGGCCGATGTCCTTGCAAAGTTGTCGGAGGTTTTCGTAGGCATGGCCACGCAAGAGCGCTTCATCGTAAATGCGTCGGATAAAAATGCTGTCTTGGGCAAAGCTGAGCGCTTGCAGACCCAAAAATAAGAGAAGAACCAATGTGTTTTTCATGCGTCGATTTTGCGTAAAAATACCAAAAATAGGCCGAAGCACGCTGCTTTTGGCTATCTTTGCGCTCAGATCTAACAAACACAGAAAATGGCTTTAAAATGCGGAATCGTCGGCTTGCCGAACGTCGGAAAATCAACTTTATTTAACTGTTTGTCGAATGCCAAAGCGCAATCTGCAAACTTTCCTTTTTGTACTATCGAACCTAACTTAGGCACAACATCAGTCCCGGACCCGCGTTTGCAAAAACTAGAAGAGCTCGTCAATCCAGAGCGCGTGATGCCCACCACCATGGAAATCGTCGACATCGCCGGTTTGGTTAAAGGCGCCTCAAAAGGAGAGGGTTTAGGGAATCAGTTTTTGGCAAACATACGCGAAACCGACGCTATTTTGCATGTGTTGCGTTGTTTTGACGACGGCAACATCATTCACGTCGACGGCAGCGTTGACCCCATCCGAGACAAAGAAATCATCGACATCGAACTCCAACTCAAAGACTTCGATACCATCGAGAAAAAAATCCAAAGTTTGGCTCGTGTCATCAAATCCGGCGACAAAGATGCCGTGAAAGAAAACGAACTTGCTTTGCGCATCAAAACAGGCTTGGAGCAAGGTTTGTCGGTCAGAGGCCTTGGCTTTAGCCAAGACGAAATGGACGTCATCAAAAGTTTCAACCTCATTACCTCTAAGCCCGTCATGTATGTTTGTAACGTAGATGAATCGTCTGTCAAAACTGGCAACAAATACGTAGACCTCGTCAAAGCAGCTGTGGCAGCCGAAAACGCAGAAGTACTCGTTATTGGTGCCAAAATCGAAGCGGACATCACCGAACTCGAAACCTACGACGAACGCCAAATGTTCTTAGAAGAGCTCGGTTTGGAAGAGCCAGGCGTGAATCGACTCATTCGCCAAGCCTATCATTTATTGAACTTACAAACCTATTTTACAGCAGGTGTCAAGGAAGTTCGTGCCTGGACCATTCGCAAAGGCATGACCGCGCCACAAGCCGCAGGTGTCATTCACTCCGACTTCGAAAAAGGCTTCATCCGCGCCGAGGTCATGAAATACAACGACTACATCCAATACGGTTCTGAAAACGCCGTCAAGGAAGCTGGCAAATTCAAAGTGGAAGGCAAAGAATACATCGTTGAAGACGGCGACATCATGCACTTCCGTTTCAACGTTTAAACCGCACTGCTATGCAAATTACAGCCAATAACCCCGCGCTTCGCTCTTGGATAAAAGTAGAAGCATCTACAGAGTTTCCTATTCAAAATTTACCTTTCGGGATCTTCGAAACGGCACAAAGCGGCAAACGCGTTGGCGTGCGCATCGGTGAGCACGTGCTCGATCTTTCCATCATGGCCTCTTTTGGCTATTTCGACGACCTTCATTTCACCGTTGCCGACTTCAACCAAGACTTCCTCAATCCCATGATGCTTCATGGCAAGTTGGCCGTGCGTGCTTTGCGCAATCGCATTTCCGAACTTCTATCAACAGAAAATACAAGTTTTCAAAATAACCCAGCGCAGCACCATGCTTTGCTTCCGGTTCAAGAAGTCAAAATGGCGATGCCGGTTCAAATTGGCGACTACACCGATTTTTATTCATCCAAAGAACACGCTACCAACGTCGGCGTCATGTTCCGAGACCCAGCCAATGCGCTTTTGCCCAATTGGCTCTGGATACCTGTCGGATACCACGGCAGAGCATCTTCGGTTATTCCTTCCGAACAAGCGGTGGTGCGTCCAAAAGGACAAATCAAACCCGACGACAACGCCGATCCTATTTTTGCAGCTTCGCGCCAAATCGATTTCGAACTCGAAATGGGTTTTATTACATTTGAAGGCAAAGCCCTCGGGCACAGCATTTCTACCTCAGAAGCCGAGGAATACATCTTCGGACTTTGCTTGTTCAATGATTGGTCTGCGCGCGACATTCAAAAATGGGAGTACGTTCCACTCGGGCCGTTTTTAGCCAAGAACTTTGCGTCCTCGATGTCTTGCTGGATTGTCACTTTAGATGCCCTACAGCCTTTTGCTTGCCCAACGCCAGCTCAAGACCCATCGGTACTTTCCTATTTGCAATTTGAAGGCAAAAAATCTTACGATATCCATTTAGAAGTTGCCATTGAAGCACCCACTTTTCCAGCGCATATCGTGAGCAAGTCCAACTTTAAATATATGTACTGGAATATGTCCCAGCAACTTGCGCATCATACCGTGAACGGTTGTAATGTACGTTGCGGAGACCTCATGGGTTCAGGGACCATCTCCGGCCCAACTCCTGACTCTTTCGGTTCTATGTTAGAAATCGCTTGGAAAGGCACCAAACCAGTTCAAATGCCCGACGGCACAGAACGCCGTTTTATACAAGACCACGACACCGTCATTATGCGCGGTTACTGCGAACAAAACGGCATCAAAATTGGGTTTGGCGAAGTAAAAAGTCAACTTTTACCCGCCAATTAATGCACTACGACGGTCAGACCCCCATTGATCTAGAACAAGAACGCATCGAAATCCTCAATGCGTTTAAAGGTCTATTGCGCGCCACCAAAGACCGCAGCCGCGATGAAACCAAACTCATCCGCAAGGCTTTTGATATTGCACTAGAGGCGCACAAAGACATGCGCAGAAAATCGGGTGAGCCCTATATTTATCATCCCATCGCTGTGGCGCGTATTTGTGCCGAAGAAATGGGCCTCGAGCCCACCGCAATTGTGTGCGCACTATTGCACGATACCGTAGAAGACACCCACATTACCTTACAAGACATCGAAGATCTTTTCGGTGTAACGGTGCGCAAGATCATCGACGGCCTCACCAAAATACCTGAGGTTTTCGATGAAAATACCTCCATACAGGCCGAAAACTTCCGCAAAATGATCTTGACCATTTCAGATGATTTTCGGGTAGTATTGGTCAAGCTCGCCGATCGCTTGCACAACATGCGCACGCTGTCGAGTATGAAGCCAGAAAAGCAACTCAAAATTGCTTCTGAAACCAAATTTTTATACGCGCCGCTCGCGCATCGTTTGGGTTTGTATCCCATCAAGTCTGAGCTCGAAGACCTCTCCATGAAATACTGCGAGCCAGAGGTTTATACTGAAATCGAAAACAAGCTCAAGTCTACCGCTGACGTCAGAAACCGTTTCATCCGAAGGTTTGTAGCGCCTATACGCGCAGAACTACAAGCGCAAGGTTATAGCTTTGACATCAAAGCAAGACCCAAATCCATTTCATCGATCTGGAGAAAAATGCAAACCAAAGATGTTCCTTTCGAGGAAGTTTTTGACGTGTTTGCACTTCGCATCATCCTCGACACGCCACACGACCGCGAAAAATCCGATTGCTGGCGCGTTTATTCGGTAGTCACTGATTACTATCAGCCAAGCCCCGAACGCCTCCGCGACTGGGTTTCTACCCCAAGAGCCAATGGCTATGAATCTTTGCACACCACCGTAATGTCGCCTCAAGGCAGGTGGGTAGAGGTGCAAATCCGAAGCAAGCGCATGGACGACATCGCAGAACACGGCCTTGCTGCCCACTACAAATACAAAGAAGCCAACTCCGACTCCAACAAATTCGACCGCTGGATTGCCGAAATCAGAGAACTCCTCGACAACCCAGATAGCAGCGCCCTCGATTTCGTCAATGACTTCAAGCTCAACTTATTCAATGACGAAATTTACGTCTTTACGCCAAAGGGCGAATTGCGCGTGTTGCCAACGGGTTCAACCATCCTAGATTTCGCTTACGATATCCATACCCAAATTGGCAACAAATGCATTGGTGCCAAGGTAAACAACCGTTTGGTACCACTGAGCTATGAGTTGCAAAACGGCGATCAATTAGAAATCCTAACCTCCAACAAGCAAAAACCCAATGACGAATGGTTGCGCTTTGTTGTATCGGCTAAGGCCAAGCAACGCATCAAGCAAGCACTCAACGAAGCCCACAAAGTCATTGCAGCCGACGGTAAGGAAATTTTAGCGCGCAAATTCAAGCAGCACAACATTCAAAACACAGCCGAAAACATCCGCGCTTTAGAAAAACATTTTCATATTGACACTAGCAATAATTTGTACTACAAAATTGCGAAGGGCAAAATTGACCTCACACAATTGCGCGAATTCAATGTAGTAGGTGGCAACATCATTCTGGAACGCAAAATCCGCTCCAAGAAAATCAAAGGTTCCGACGAAGACCTCCTCAACGAAGGCATCAATACCGACACCGATACCGTCATCATCGGCGAAGATTTCAAAGGCTTTGAATACACCTTAGCCAAGTGTTGTAGTCCCATTCCTGGCGATTCCATTTTTGGTTTTGTGACCATATCCTCAGGTATCAAGATCCACCGTTTCAATTGCCCGAACGCGGTGCATTTACTCTCCAAACTGGCTTATCGTTGCTTAAAGGCGCGTTGGCAAAACAGCGCTTTGGTGGAGCGCGTGGCTGCCATCCGCATCATCGGAATAGATCAAATCGGTTTGGTGAATCGGCTCACCGAAATCATTTCTAAGCAGAACAACATCAATATGAAGAGCATTTCCTTTGAAACCAACGATGGTGTTTTTGAAGGTCGTATTAAAGTATTGGTTTTCGATACCGCTCAACTCGAACAGCTCACCCGCAAATTTGAACAAGTAGAAGGTGTCAAGAGTGTGACCCGCTGGGATGCAGCCGTCGATTCAGAAGAACTCAGCTAGTCTTTGCGCAATTCAAGCGCATTTTTTGGCCGTAGCAACGGATTCCACTGAAATCCTTTGACGCGCTGCTCCTTAGGCTCTATTTGACCCATCGGATAAAAGATGCCATCGGGCTGATCAAAATATGTAATTTGCCTCACCTCTCCTTTTTGTAGCTCGACAAAAAGCCTTTCGGCAAACAAACGATTGAGCCCTTCTCGACGCAGTTCAACAATGCTGTCATTGACTCGTTTTTCGGATTCCGGATAAAAGATGGTCCAGGCTTGGCCAGTTGCATCTACACTTTGAAGGTTGCCAGTCGTGTCAAAGAGCGCCAAAATATTTGCGGCAGCCATCTGATTGAATAGGCTATCGGTAGGCAGTTCAAAAAGAATGGTCGCTTTGCGCTTTAGTTCGATGTGTTCGAGTATGGAGTCTTTGAAGAAAACTTGAGCTTCTTCGCCTTTTAATTCACCTTGCTCGGACCAAAGGATGGGCCGTTGTTTAATGGCTAAAACTTGATCTTCGAATGAAAAACGCGTGCTGTCGCCAATTCCTTGTAGATTGGGGTGCAAAAAGCGAAAATTATGGTTGGCTACTAAAAATTTAGATTTATTGAGGGTGTCTCTTTCCAAAAAGAGGGTGTCGGCATGTACGTAAAGGGTGTCAGATTTATATTTCATGAAGCCCAAGCTTGAGCCGGTGACATAAGCCATGTGTTTGGTGTCGCTAAAAATGGCTTTATTGCCAAGCAAGGCCAGTTGCTGGTTCAGGTCTTTGAAATACACTGAGCCGCGCCCTTCGTAGTCGTTCAATTTGGTATTGATCAATAGGGTGTCGCCTTTGATGATCGAATTTTTCTGGTAAATTTCGGCGTGTTGATACAGCGCTCCTTTTTCGTTTTGTACGTCATACCAACCCCTTTGACAATAAATTTGGGTGCTGTCGTTGCGCATTTGGGTTTGCCCAAGAAAATAGAGCTTCTGTTGTTCGTAGGCAAATTGTAGGGTGTCGGTCTTGACATCGAGGTCGGCCTTGGTGTAATGGACCTTTCCACTGAAAAAGAAGGAGCCGTTACCAGGGTAGAAGTAGCCACGTTCACATGTAATGCGTTCGTCAGAAATAGTCGATTCGATGGTGCCTGCGCTTCTGAAAATGGCTCTGCCGCGCTTGGCGTCGTAATCCATGGAGTCGGCGCTCATTTTGTAGGCGTTATCGCGGGCTTTGACGTGCCCCCATAGCTTGGCATATTTTTGCTGTTCGGCGTAAAATATAGAATCGGCATAGAGGTTGATGCCATTTTTTTGAATATGCACGTTGCCGTAGGCCCGAACTTGCTTGGCTTTCTCGTTGTAATGAGCGGAGTCGCAGTACATGGTGTTGCCTTGATACACAAAACTGACAGTGCCTACCAAGCGGTGCACACCATTTTGAATAGTGTAAATTTTTTGTGTACCCGGTAAGAGTTGGAGTTTGCCCTGAGCCCAAACGTTTGTCAATAGTAGAAAGGCACTACAAAGGAATGCGATTCTGCTACTGATTGTTCTTTTCATTTTAGTTCTGAAGCGTCTGTTTGCGATCTGGCCCGACAGAAATAACGCGAATAGGAACGTTTAATTGTGCTTCTAGGTAGTCGACGTAATTTTTGAGCGGCGCTGGCGCTGATTCAAAGTTTTCTAAGTCGGTGAGGTCACAATGCCAACCTTCGAGTTGTTCGTAGATTGGTTCGATTTTTAGATCGGTGACATCGTAAGGGAAGTCGTAGACTTTTTCACCGTTAATGAGGTAGTGCGTGCAGACATTGATGTGTTCAAAAACACCAAGTACATCGCTTTTCATCATGGAAAGTTCCGTGACACCATTGATCATGATTGCGTAGCGCAATTGTACGAGGTCTAGCCAACCGCAACGACGAGGTCTGCCGGTTGTAGCACCAAATTCACTGCCTTCCTTGCGAATGAGTTCGCCAACGGCGTCGTCGAGTTCGGTAGGGAAGGGGCCACTGCCCACGCGGGTACAGTAGGCTTTGAAAATACCGATAACGGAGCCAATTTTGGTGGGCGCAATACCCAGGCCAGTGCAGGTTCCGGCAGTAACTGTATTGGAAGAAGTGACAAACGGATAGGTTCCGAAGTCGATGTCGAGCATGGTCCCTTGCGCACCTTCAGCAAGTACTTTTTTGCCGTTGAGTAGCGCTTGGTTGAGGTAGTGCTCGGAGTCTACGGCTTGGAGCGTTTTCAAAACCTCAATGGCTTCAAACCATGGTTTTTCAAGTGCTGATAAGTCGTAGGTGAAATCGGTGTGGTGAACGAGGATGCCTTCGTGTTTTTCGACGAGCGCTTGGTATTTCTCCATGAAATTTGGAGAGAAGATGTCGCCCACGCGCAAACCGTTACGGCCTGTTTTGTCCATGTAGGTTGGTCCGATACCTTTGAGGGTTGAGCCAATTTTGTTTTTTCCTTTTGCCTGCTCTGATGCAGCATCGAGCAATTTGTGTGTAGGTAAAATTAAATGTGCTTTTTTGGAAAGCAATAGACGCGCAGAAAAATCGATGCCAAATGGTTTGAGTTTGTCGAGTTCTGCACTAAAAACTACAGGGTCAATAACGACACCGTTTCCGACTAAGTTGATGACGTTCGGATGGAAAATACCCGATGGAATGGTGTGCAATACGTGTTTGATTCCTTCAAACTCTAGGGTGTGACCCGCGTTTGGTCCGCCTTGAAATCTTGCGATAATATCGTAGGAAGGTGTGAGTACATCGACAATTTTTCCTTTGCCTTCATCTCCCCATTGTAAGCCTAATAGTACGTCTACCTTCATGATGCTTGTTCAAAAAACTTTTTAATTTGTTCGAAATCTTGAAAAATCCCAAAAATGTGTTCCATTCGGGTCAGTTCAAATATTTTATTGAGTTGTGTATTTGGTTGGTATAAAACGGTGTCGCCAAGATTGAGTCTAGAGCGGGTGAGTGTCTTGACCAAAAAAGCAATGCCCGTTGAATTGATGTATTCGAGTTCAGATAAGTCAATGACTAAATTCCAGTTATTGATTTGGTCGAGGTGTTCGATAGCGTGTTCTCTATCGCTTTCCGTAAAGAAGCGGCCCTGTAGTTTGAGTATACTCAAAGGCCCATTTTGTAATAGCTGTACTTCCATTAGTCGATCTGGTTTTTTTTGACTCCGTAAAAATATAAAGAATGGTGCTGAACAGCGACACCAAAAAGTTCTTCTATTGTGGCTTTGATTTGTTGAATGCGCGGATCGCAAAATTCAATGACTTCGCCGGTGTCGGTAATGATCAGGTGGTCGTGTTGTTTGGATGCGTGAGATTTCTCGAATTGCGCCAAATTTTTACCAAACTGATGTTTGCGCACTAAGTTACAAGCCAATAGAAGTTCGATGGTGTTGTAGAGTGTGGCGCGCGAGACACGGTAGTTGTGGTTTTTCATTTTGATGTAAAGAGATTCTACATCAAAGTGACCTTCGTAAGCGTAGATTTCTGCAAGTATGGCAAAGCGTTCCGGAGTTTTTCGGTGGCCATTTTGCTCGAGGTAGGCAGCAAAAATGTCTTTTACGGTTGTTGAAATTTGATTTGTCCCCATCTTTCAGGCCCTAAAGTTAAGTATAAATTTGCGAAAGACGGCAATAAAAAAGGGGGCCGAAGCCCCCTTTAAGTTGAATTGGTTTGGGCTTATTCGCCACGCTCCATTTTTTCTTTTAATTCAGCAAGTGCATCGAGGTCACCAAGTGTAGATTTCTCTGCACTTTGGTTGATAGCCTTCACTGCTTGATCGGTAGAATTACCGGCTGGTTTCTTGCCTCCTTTGCTTGGAGTAGTTGGTTTGTCGTCACCTTCTTCGAAAAGACGTGTGTGTGACAAAACGATTTTTTTCGCGTCTTTGTTGAATTCAATGACTTTGAAATCAAGGGTTTCTTCAACCTTAGCGTTAGAACCGTCTTCTTTACGAAGGTGCTTAGATGGGCAAATACCCTCTACACCGTAAGGTAAAGCAACAATACCTGATTTGTCTTTCATGTCGATGATAGTACCGCTGTGTACGCTACCTTCAGAGAAGGTGCTTTCAAATACATCCCATGGGTTTTCTTCAAGTTGTTTGTGACCTAAAGAAATACGGCGGTTGTCGCGGTCGATTTCTAATACAAGCACTTCCATAGCGTCTCCGACTTTGCAGAATTCTGATGGATGCTTGATTTTTTTCTGCCATGAAAGGTCAGAGATGTGGATGAGTCCGTCGACACCTTCTTCGAGTTCTACGAACACACCAAAGTTAGTGAAGTTGCGAACTTTAGCGCTGTGGCGTGTACCAACTGCGTATTTGATTTCGATATCGTTCCATGGATCTGGCATAAGTTGTTTGATACCTAATGACATTTTACGCTCTTCGCGGTCAAGAGTAAGTACAACTGCTTCTACGCTGTCGCCAATTTTGAGGAAGTCTTGAGCAGAACGCAAGTGTTGTGACCAGCTCATTTCTGAAACGTGGATAAGGCCTTCAACGCCAGCAGCGATTTCGATGAACGCGCCGTAGTCAGCCATGACAACAACTTTACCTGTTACTTTGTCACCAACTTTGAGTTCAGTGTCAAGAGAATCCCATGGATGTGGTTGTAATTGTTTTAGACCAAGGGCAATGCGTTTTTTGTCGTCGTCGAAATCGAGGATAACCACATTGATTTTTTGATCTAATTCGAGCATTTCTTCTGGGTGCGTTACGCGACCCCAAGAAAGGTCTGTAATGTGGATGAGTCCGTCAACACCACCGAGGTCGATGAAGACACCGTATGAAGTGATGTTTTTAACCACACCTTCCAAGACTTGTCCTTTTTCGAGACCAGAAATGATTTGTTTCTTTTGTTCTTCGAGTTCTGCTTCGATGAGTGCTTTGTGAGAAACAACAACGTTGCGGAATTCTTCGTTGATTTTAACAACTTTGAATTCCATGTTTTTACCAACATAGATATCGTAGTCGCGGATTGGCTTCACGTCAATTTGAGAGCCTGGTAAGAATGCTTCGATTCCGAATACGTCTACGATAAGACCACCTTTGGTTCTGCATTTGACATAACCTGTGATGATTTCTCCTGTGCGAAGAACATCGTTGACACGGATCCAAGCGCTGTGCATGCGGGCAGTGCGGTGAGAAACGATAAGTTGACCTGTTTTGTCTTCGAGACAATCAACATAAACGTCTACAACGTCGCCAGCTTTGAGCTCTGGGTTGTAACGGAATTCGTTGGCAGCAACAACACCTTCAGATTTGTAACCAATGTTAATGATTACTTCTTTTTTGTTGATCATGACAACTGTCCCTTGAATGACTTCTTTTTCCATGATAGAAGTCAGGGTTTTTTCGTAGCGATCTCCGAGTTCAGAGCGTTCTACAAGATTGTAGCCATCCAATTGGAGTGCTTCCCAATCGAAATCTGCAGTTCCCTGCGGTTCAATGTGTTTGGCCATAAGGCGTAAAAATTTGTATTTCTAATACCCTGAATATCAGAAAGTTGTTAAACATATAAGTCGGCACTTTCAGGGCGTGCGCTTCAAAATGAGGTGCAAAGGTACAAAAATTACTTGAATAACAAGTTGTTGTGCCGATTAATTGTCGGCTACATTCAAAGGGAAATGCGCGAAAAGAGCGAGGTCAGGCCCTTGTTGGAGCATGCATTTTTTCCATAAATTGGAAGGATCTTCTAAAAGAAGCATTTTATCATTGTATGCAGACGTGCAGATCCAGCTGTGTTCGGAAAGTTCTTCGTTGAGCTGACCAGCACCCCAACCTGCGTAACCTGCAAATAGGCGCAAATGATTTTGAGGCTTGGGCAGCAGGTGTGCCTGCAAGAGTACTTCTTTCCAGTCGCCGCCAAAATAAAGGTGTTCGGTAACTTTTGTTGCGTCAGTTACATCTGCAAAGCGATGTAAATAAAACAGTTGTTCTTGCGCCACTGGCCCGCCATTAAAGATGGGTAAGTCGAGTTCGATGTGTTCAAAGATGTCGCTGAGGAGGAGGGCCGATTGGTGGTTGAGCACCAAGCCAAAGCTTTCCGTGGGGTCGTGCGCAACCAACAAGACAGCAGCGCGCTCAAAGAAATCTTCGTTCAGATGTGGATCGGAGAGTAGAAGCCTGCCCGGTTTGGGGGCGGATTTAGATTTGAAAACATGTTGGTCTTGGTACTTCATGAACTCGCTAACAAATAAACAAAAAATTTTGTGGTTTGCAATAGGCAATGTTTAATTTTGTAGTCATGAAATTTGCAGCTATCGATATTGGAACCAATGCCGCGAGGTTACTCATTGCAAATGTACAGCACAGTGCAGGCCGCATCCAATTTCAAAAATTAGCTTATTACCGCGTTCCTTTGCGTCTGGGTGAAGAAGTCTTCGATAAAGGAAAGATAAGTTCAGCAAAAGCCTTGCAATTTCAGCAAACCATCCAAGCGTTTCAATTGTTGGCCCAAACCCATGAAGTCAGCAATTTGAGAGCGGTAGCTACTTCCGCTATGAGAGAAGCCAGCAATGGCAAAAAAATAGCGAAGCAAATATTCCAAGAGACGGGGGTGCCCATTGAAATCATTACCGGTGATGAAGAAGCACAACTCATTTTTAGTTCCTTCGAATTATTGCAATTGCAAAAACAACAACAATTTGTGGTCGTAGATGTCGGAGGCGGCAGCACCGAAATCAGTGTGTTTGAACACGGTCAAAAGGTGGCAGCGCGCTCTTTCGAATTGGGCACCATCCGCATTTTAAAAGGCAAAACCAATGCGGAATCCTGGACCCAATTCACCACCTGGATTCAGACCAACGTGCAGCTTCAGGAAGCCCACACCGTTTTTGGAACCGGTGGCAACGTCAACCGCGCCCTCAAAATAATAGCCCCCAAACAAAAAGAATCCTTAACGCTCGCATCTTTAGTTGATTTACACGACAACTTAATTGATTTAACCTTAGAAGAGCGCTGTGAGCAATACCAACTAAAGCCAGACCGTGCCGATGTGCTCGTTCCGGCCTTAAAAATATACATAACTGCCTTAAATGCGTTGGGGCAAAACACGCTAGTTGTTCCTAAAATCGGATTGTCAGACGGTGTGATTTACCAATTATATCTTCAAAATACCAATTTTTAAATATGGCTCAAAAACCTGCAATCCCAAAAGGTACCCGCGATTTTCTTCCTACTGAAGTAGCCAAGCGCAATTACATGTTTGCCACCATCAAGGAAGTATTCCGCCGCTACGGGTATGCGCCAATAGAAACACCAAGCTTTGAATTGTCGTCAACACTGCTCGGTAAATACGGCGAAGAAGGAGACCGACTTATTTTCAGGATCCTCAATTCTGGTGAAAAAATGCGCAAGGCTGACCTCGATGCGTTGGCACAAGACAACTTGCCGCGCTTTGCCAATTCCTTAGCAGAGAAAGCATTGCGCTACGACCTCACCGTCCCTTTTGCGCGCTTTGTGGTTCAGCACCAGAACGACCTCACTTTTCCATTCAAGCGCTATCAAATACAACCTGTTTGGCGCGCAGATCGCCCTCAGCATGGGCGTTACCAAGAATTCACGCAATGCGACGTCGATGTCGTGGGTTCAGACTCCTTGTTAAACGAAGTCGAACTCATTCAGATTTTTGACGAAGTACTCACCAAGTTAGGCCTCCCCGGATTCAGTATTCAGCTCAATAACCGCAAAATCCTGAGTGGCATTGCCGAGGTTTGTGGCGAAGCTGCACGCATCGTCGACATGACCGTCGCTATCGACAAACTCGACAAAATAGGTGAAGACGGCGTTATTGCAGAGCTCGAGCAAAAGGGTTTTTCTGCGGCTTCTATCGAGAAAATCAAGCCGCTTTTTGCTTTTGAAGGCAGCAATGCAGATAAATTGACTTTGTTGCGCAGCTACCTTGCCGATAGCGAAGTCGGGCAAAAAGGACTAGACGAACTCAGCGAGGTACTCGAACATGTCAACGCGCTTGGTCTGAAACGCGGCCAACTTGTTTTTGATTTAACACTCGCCCGCGGTCTCAATTACTATACCGGTGCCATCTTTGAAGTCAAGGCGCACGATGTCAAGATGGGAAGCATCTGTGGCGGCGGACGCTACGACGACCTCACGGCCTTATTTGGCTTGAAAGGTTTGTCTGGGGTAGGGATTTCATTTGGTGCCGACCGCATTTACGACGTCATGACCGAACTCGAACTTTTCCCGAAAGAACTCGATCGCACGCTCGACGTATTGTTTGTGAATTTTGGCTCAGAAGAAGGTAAATATTGCTTGAAGTTACTGCAGCAAGTACGCAATTTGGGTCTGGCTGCAGAGTTGTATCCGAGCGCTGCCAAGCTTCAAAAACAACTCAAATACGCCAACGATCGCAATGTGTCTTATGTGGTCATGATCGGTGCAGAAGAAGCTGCTGCCGGAACCCTGAGTTTTAAAAATATGGAAACAGGCGCTCAAGAACAGCTCTCAAGCGCCGATTTTCTTACCAAATGCGGGCAACTTTTTTAACGTCATTGCGCATTTCTCTTCCTTCCGGAACCTGAAATGCTTCAAAAAACTCTGGACAATTTTTAAGTGGTCCGTTCACGCGGTACATGCCCGGTGAGTGTGGATCTGTAGCCAATCTTTTTTTCATTTCTGCTTCTGTGTATTTGATTTTCCAGAGTTGCGCATAGGCAATAAAGAAGCGCTGAGCAGGTGTGTAGCCGTTCACCAACTGATTTGCTTTGAACTCATTGGTGCGTTTATAAGCATAGTAAGCCATTGTGAGGCCACCTAAGTCTGCGATGTTCTCACCCATGGTTAAGTCTGCATTGACACAATGGTCTTCGATAGGGCAGAATCCTGAAAAAGTAGCACCTAATAATTTGGTTTTTTCTTCAAAAAGCAGACGGTCTTCTTCGGTCCACCAATTGGTAAACGAACCGTCGGCTGCAAATTTGCTGCCCATGTCGTCAAAACCGTGCGTAAACTCGTGGCCAATGACCATTCCGATGCGTCCGTAGTTGACGGCATCTTCGTAGGTTTCATCAAAGAAAGGCGCTTGCATGATGCCCGCCGGAAAAGCAATCTCGTTGAGTAGAGGGTGATAATACGCATTCACCATATGCGCAGGCATACCCCATTTGTCTTTGTCTACTGGTTTGCCGAGCTCCGCATAGTTTTTAGCCACGCTAAAGCGGCTCATTTCTCGGTAGTTGTTGGCGTAACGATCTGAGAAGAACCGCAGGCTAGAGTAGTCTTCCCATTTCGTTGGGAAACCAAGTTTTCGGCCAATGGCATTGAGCTTGACGATCGCTTCTTTTTTGGTGGCATCGGACATCCAGTCGAGTTGCTCGATGCGTTCTTTATAGACAAAAAGCAAGTTGTCTACCATTTCATTGACGCGGTCTTGGGCAGCTTTTGAAAAATGCTTGTCTACAAATGCCTTTCCTAAAAGCTCGCCAACTTCTAGGTTGGTCATTTCTTCGATGGCTTGCTCATAAATGGGTTGTTGCTCGCGTTTGCCAGATAAAACGCCTTCATAAAAAGCAAAATTCAGATCCACAAAAGCAGCATTGAGGTGTCCAGCATAATGATTAATGACACACCATTGGAGGTAGTTTTTGAGGTCTTCTAAGGCTACTTCTTCCCAGAGTTGAGATAGTTTGATGTTGAACGCAGGGTTGCTGACAATTAGGGTATCAGGCACCATACAACCTACCTCTGATAAATATACTTTGAAGTTGAAATGGGTTCCAAAACTACGCATTACCTCATGTAGCGCCTGTTTGTTGTAGGTTTTTTCGGGTTCGCGCATTTCCGAAGGACGCAGCATTGTCTCTGCTAATTTCAACTCAAAGTCATAGACTTTTTGAGCAGCTTGGGCAGCATTTGGCACTTGAGCTAACTGAAATGAACTTTCTATGTGCTTGATATATGCTGTGCGGATCTGCGCATATTTTTCATCGTAGTAATAATCTCTGTTTGGAAGCCCGATTCCGCCCTGACCTAAATAAGCGACATTGGTTGCCACGTTCTTTAAATCTTGGCCCACTCCAAAACCAAAGAAGGCACCAACACCATCTTTATGAAGTTTGGCTACGACTCCTTGTAGGTCATCAATTTTTTGAATCCCTGAAATGTTGGTTAGGTCTTCCTGGATAGGAACTAATCCCAGTTCGTTTCTGCGCGCCATGTCGGTGTAAGACATAAAGTAAGCACTCAACAATTGGTTTTGAGAGCCCAATGCTCCTGGATTTTCAGCAGCCTCCTTAAGGAGTGTGACCAACTTTTTATTATTGGCTTGTTCAAGCTCATTGAAGCTTCCCCAGCGCGATTCGCTTGCCGGAATTTCTGTATTGGCAATCCAAGTGCCATTGGCGAACAAGAAGAAGTCGTCTGCAGGCTGAATAGTGGTGTCTAAGGCCTTGAGGTCAATGCTTTGCAGCGCTTGGTTTTTGCTTGATTCCATCTTGGTTTGCTTACAGCTCGCCAAAGCAGCTCCGATGGTAAGTGCGTAAAAGATTTTATTTTTCATGTATTGATTAAAGTTTGATCATGTGTATATGTGGGATGCCATCTTCTAGATAGGTAGCTCCTTCGGGTACAAAGTTGTGCTTTTTATAAAAATTTTGCAAGTGGGCTTGTGCCGACAACACGATTTTTTGTTGCCCAAAACACTTGTGTATTTCGGCAACGCAAAAGCGCATGAGTTCATGGCCAAGCTGTTGTTTGCGGTAGGCTTCGGCAACGATCACTCTTCCTATTGAAATTTCAGGGTAAGCAAGACCAGCAGGTACAATGCGTGCACAGGCCACCAATTCATCGTCGTGGTGAACAAATACGTGCAGTGAGAGCTGGTCTCTGTCGTCGAGGTCTTGGTAAACGCAGTTTTGTTCGACCACAAAAACTTCGCTGCGCAATTGCAAATAAGCGTAAAGTTCGAAAGGGTTTAATTCAGCAAATGCTTTGATTGAGAATTGGTGTTCCATAGCGACTTAGTGAACTTTGTACAATAAGGCTGATTCGCTGAGCTGCCCTGGCGACACCATTGGTTCGTCGTAGGGGATTTCTAAATAAAAGGTAATGAGGTGAATCCGCATAAAAATGTTTTAGTAAGAACCGTGGTATCTTCTCAAAAACCATTCCGCAATGAGTAAGCCGATCAAGACAAAGAATAACAGAAGGAAGTCTAACAGTGGATCAAACTGATGGGTTTCAGTGCGCAGTGCAACGAG
>CANHSA010000007.1 GCA_947463345.1 Flavobacteriales bacterium | reverse complement strand
TATTTGTGAAGCCTTCGGACTCAGGATCGAGCTATGGTATTTCAAAAGTAAAATCTTTAGACGAAGTGCAAAAAGCATTTGACATTGCTTTTAAAGAGGGAAGAAATGTGGTAGCTGAAGCGTTTTTAGATGGCATTGAAGTAACATGCGGAGTGTTCAGAAGCACCACCGAGCTCGTTGCTTTGCCCCTGACTGAAATAGTATCTGAGACAGAATTTTTCGACTACGCCGCTAAATACGACGGTAAATCCAAGGAAATTACGCCCGCCAGAGTGCAGGAAGACACCAGAGTAGAAGTGCAAGCGCAAGCGAAGAAAATTTACGAATTACTGGGTTTAAGAGGGCTTGCAAGAATAGATTTTATGCTCGTCAAGAACCAACCATTCGTTATTGAGGTGAATACAACCCCGGGCTTTTCTCCGGCAAGTATTGTTCCGCAAATGCTTGGTGTTGCGGGCATGAGTATCCAGGATTTCTGGAAGGAAATCATCAAGGTTGAACTTGGTATGTAGCCAAACTATTTAAAAATGGTTCCATTTTTTTGGCCATTACCGAACCACTTGTTGGATAATCATTGGCGATAATTGTAAACGCAATTTGATGTCCGCTTTTTGAATCGACATAACCAGCATAGGCTTTAATGCCTTCGATACTCCCGCTTTTCGCGTGTACTTTTCCTTCACCGGGCTGACCTTTGCAGAGATTTTTAACGGTTCCGGTCTGGCCTGCCACTGGTATGCTTTTGTAGTAGGATTCGAAATAAGTTGTATTGGTTTGTGTTTTTAAAACCTGTACAAATTGGCTTGCACTCATTCTGTTTTCTTTGGAGAGTCCACAACCATCTACAATACGACACGGACCCACCCCCCACGCAAGCAATAAACTATCCAAAACAACGAGGCTATTTTCGTAGGTACCCGCTCCATAACGCCGGGCTCCGATCTGAAGTAAATTGCCCTCTGCAAATAAATTGACGCTGCGCTGGTTGGTCCAGTAGACCAGTTCTTGTAGTGTTTTGCCTTGTTGGGTAAGAATGATTTCACTTGCTGGATACACCTTGTTGTACAAAGTTGGATTGGTTCTAACTGTTTGAAAACCGCCGTCAACTCGGATTCCACTCGCTTGCAAGCGTTGGTAAACCAATTCGGCGAGTAATTTTTCGGGGTCTGGCATACTTGCTTTCACCTCAAAAGCACTCCGATTAGCTGGTAACTTTCCTTTGATGGTTCTTTGGTAATTAAAGGGCACACCATGAACAAATGTTTGGTCAGAACTAACGCTAGCGGAAGTGGCTTGAATGGTCAATTGGTAATCGTTCTCTATTGGAAAAATGCTTTTGAGCGTAATTGGCGCGCCATTGGCACCCGTCTGGAAATTCAATTTGAGGGTGTTGTCGTAAAAGTTCAGGCCAAAAGCACCGCAGCCGTAGTAGTTGCCCATATCGAGCGGCTGCCAACCCAAAGGACAAGAAAACGTACCAAACGTGTTTCCATCTGCAATGATAGCACCATTGATACACGTAATTCCTTTGGACTGAAGTTGTGCTACCCATTCATCAATGAATTCCAATTCCTTTCCTGTCTCATTGAAATACCTCGAACCGAGCGAGACGTCGCCGCCTCCAATTAGGTGCAAACTCCCGTCCCAAACACCGTGATCCTTCATTTGACCTTTCAAAATAAGTTGCGTTTGAGCGCGGTGTTCCGGACCAAGAATATTTAACGCAGCAGCCGTACTTACCAACTTGACGACGGATGCGGCTGGCAATTGCTGCGCGGCATCATAGGCCGCAAGGGTATCACCGGTAGTGAGATCTATTGCGCAAACGCTCCATTTGGTACCTTTGAGTTGAGGATCATTGACGAGCTGTAGTAAGTTCGCTTGCAAAGCAAACTGAGCAGAGAGCCAAAACGGAAAACAGAGGAAGCAAAGACGGAGCATTTCGGACGTTTGTCGACAAATTTAATGTAATTTTACAATCCAAAAGGAAGCTATGTTACGTATACAAGAAGAAAAACTCGCCGGACTTTACAGCATCTACCCAACAGTTTTTAAAGACGACAGAGGTTACTTTTTTGAAGCGTTTAAAGCGGCCAACTACGCCGAAATAACCGAAGGTGCTTCCTTTGTTCAGGACAACATTTCTAAATCTTCAAAAGGAATTTTACGCGGTTTACATTTTCAAGCACCGCCCCATGCGCAAGGCAAACTTGTCCAAGTACTTCAAGGTTCTGTTTTAGATGTAGCAGTAGATATCCGCAAATCATCGCCCACTTACGGGCAATACTTCAAACAAGTATTAAGCGCAGAAAACGCCATTCAATTGTATATCCCACCAGGATTCGCGCATGGTTTCTGTACGCTAGAAGACAACACACTTTTCAGTTATAAATGCACGGCGCTCTATCACAAAGAAGCGGAAGGCTGTATACTTTGGAACGACCCTCATCTCGACATCAATTGGGAACTCAACGAAACACCGCTACTTTCTCCAAAAGACGAACTCGGACTCGCATTTGACACATTTGCTTCTCCTTTTGAATAAATAATGTCTGCTCCAACCAACCCCAACGACTTCATTCGCATTCAGGGCGCAAGGGAACACAACCTCAAAGACCTACACCTCGAAATCCCAAGACAAAAACTTGTCGTATTCACAGGACTCAGCGGGAGCGGTAAATCTTCTTTAGCCTTTGACACCATTTTTGCTGAGGGTCAACGCCGCTACCTCGACACCTTCTCTGCCTACGTGCGCCAGTTCATTGGCGGCCTCGAACGGCCCGACGTCGATAAAATTGACGGCCTGAGCCCCGTCATCGCAATTGAACAAAAAACTGTGGGTCGATCGCCAAGATCAACGGTTGGCACCATCACCGAACTTTACGATTTTTTTCGCTTATTGTATGCCCGAACAGCCACTGCCTACTCGTTCCAGACCGGCGAAAAAATGGTGCAATACGCCGACCACGACATCACTGAACTCATTCAAGGCACTTTCAAAGGCAAAAAAGTGGCCCTACTGGCGCCAAAAGTCAAAGGAAGAAAAGGCCACTACCGAGAACTTTTTGAGCAAATTCAGCGCATGGGTTACACCCGTGTTCGGGTCGATGGCGAACTGCTCGAACTCAGTAAAAGTATCAAGCTCGACCGCTACAAAACCCACGATATCGAAATTGTCGTGGACCGCTTTATTGCAGGCGATGTCGATGAAAAACGTTGTTTGGAAACCATCCAGACCTGTATGAAACTCGGCGAAGGCACCCTGATGGTGCTCGATCTCGAGAACGGGAATATCCGTCATTACAGCAGGTCCTTGATGTGCCCCACGAGTGGCATCTCTTATCCCGAGCCAGAACCCAATCTGTTTTCCTTCAACTCGCCTTATGGCGCCTGCACCACTTGCAAAGGCCTAGGTGAGGTCAGCGAAATGGACCGCGATAAAATCATTCCGGACCCTAAACTTTCTATTAAAAAAGGCGGGCTTGCGCCACTTGGTGTCTATAAAAGATCCTGGATTTTCGACAAAATTGAGAAAATCTTGCAAGCCCAACAATTTACGCTGCACACGCCAATTGCCGATATCGACGAAGAACTCATCGAGCTTTTGCTTTATGGCAACGAAGACATGGAACTTGGCCCTTTAGATACACAAGAACGCTTTGAAGGCCTGCTGCATTTTATGGGGCGCCACGCCGAAGATTCTTCCACAGCCATTGAACGCTGGGCACAAGGATTCATGCACAAAAAAACTTGCCCAAGCTGCTCGGGTTACCGCCTCAAAAAAGAAGCATTGCACTTCAAAATTGGCGAAGCGCACATCGGCGAACTCGCTATCATGGACTTGCAAGCACTGCAAGATTGGTGTGCTAAATTACCTGAAATGCTCAACGAGCAAGCGTTGTATATCGGCAAAGAAATCATCAAAGAAATCAACGCCAGACTGGGCTTCATCTTAGAAGTTGGTTTAGATTACCTCACCATGCACCGCAGCGCCAAGACGCTCTCGGGAGGCGAGGCTCAAAGGATCCGATTGGCCACCCAAATTGGCACAGAACTGCTCAATGTGCTCTATATTCTCGACGAACCATCCATTGGCCTACACCAACGCGACAACACCAAGCTGATCAGCTCACTGACCAAACTCCGCGACATCGGCAACACCGTTTTGGTGGTTGAGCACGACAAAGAAATGATGGAAGCAGCGGATTTCATTGTCGACATCGGCCCCGGAGCCGGACGCCATGGCGGTCAAATCGTTTTTGCCGGGACCTACGCCGAAATGTTGCAAAGTGATACTGTAACCGCGGGATATCTGAATGGAAAAAGAAACATTGAAATACCGGTTAAAACTAGAAAAAGTAACGGGAACTTCCTGCAATTAAAAGGGGCAACAGGCCACAACCTTAAAAACGTAGACATCCAAATTCCACTCGGAACCTTCACTTATATCACAGGAGTCAGCGGCAGCGGAAAGTCGTCTTTGATCAATCAGACGCTCTTCCCCATTTTGATGAATCATTTCTACGACCCTATCCGCTCACCTTTACCCTTCAAGCAAATCAAAGGCTTGGAGTACCTCGATAAAGTCATCGAAATTGACCAAAGCCCAATTGGCCGCACGCCTCGTTCTAACCCGGTCACTTACACCAAAGTATTTGACGAAATCAGGAGTTTGTTTGCCAGCATGCCAGAAGCCTTGATCCGTGGCTACAAGGCGGGGAGATTTTCTTTTAATGTGGCTGGGGGCAAATGCGAAACCTGTAATGGCGGCGGCATGCGCTTGATCGAAATGAACTTCTTGCCAGATGTCTATGTGCTATGCGAGCAGTGTAATGGTAAAAGGTACAATAACGAAACACTCGAAGTTCGCTACAAAGGCAAAACCATCGCCGACGTACTGCAGATGACCATTTCAGAAGGTGTTGCATTCTTTGAGCATCAGCCTAAAATACACCGCATGCTTCTCACTTTAGAAGAAGTAGGCTTGGGCTATGTGCAACTCGGACAATCTTCCACCACCCTTTCCGGAGGAGAAGCTCAGCGCATCAAATTAGCGGCCGAACTCGCCAAGCGCGCAACGGGCAAAACTATATACATTTTAGATGAGCCATCGACTGGTCTACATTTCGAGGATATTCAACTATTGCTGAAGGTTTTGCAAAGACTTGTCGACGAAGGCAACACCGTTTTGGTCATTGAGCACAACCTCGACATGATCAAAACTGCCGACTACATCATCGATATTGGACCCGAAGGCGGACAGCGCGGCGGGCAAGTCTTATTTGAAGGCACACCACAGCAAATGGTGAAAAAGGCTCAAAAAGTGTCCTATACCGCAAAATATTTGGCCCAAGAATTAAAAAAGCGTTAATTTTGACGCTCCTAAGTTAGTAACGACAAAAAAATTATAAAATGGCAGTAGAAATTACAGACCAAAACTTTGATGAGCTCGTCATGAAATCTGACAAGCCAGTGATCATTGATTTTTGGGCAGAGTGGTGTGGTCCGTGTCGCATGATTGGTCCAGTTATTGAAGAAATGCACCAAGAGTACGAAGGAAGAGCCCTCATCGGCAAAGTGAACGTTGACCACAACATGGGTGTTTCTGCTCAGTTTGGCGTACGCTCCATTCCAACCATTCTTTTTATTAAAAACGGCGAAGTCGTCGACAAATCAGTAGGCGCTGTTCCTAAAGCAGTCCTTGCTGAGAAGTTAGACGCACTCATGTAAATTTGAAAGGGAGTTCGCTCCCTTTTTTTATGCCATGGAATCATTCTGGAGAAGACTTCGTTATTACGGGCTAGGTTTCGGACTCGGCCTCATTCTTACTTTCGGTATATTCAATACCAGAGGTTGTAGCTGGACGCCAGAAAACCGCGTCAAAGAAGCCATCAATAAGCGCGTTTGGATCATCGATAACCAAGATGTCCGTACTTTTTATAAGGAACACAAGCTCAACGATAAAAAATTCCACAGACTGATCCAAGATGCCGACATCTCCTTTACCAAAAGCATTCGCCACGGTCGCCACAAAGTCTACGATTTCACCTTTACAGACGGTAAAAACAAAGAAGCGCATTGCCTTGCGCGCATGACTGACGAAAGCTTCGTTGTCGAATTTATTCCATTTGTAAAAAACGTCAAAGCCCTCCGTAAAATAAAACCAAGCGAATATTCAGGATTGATTGTGCATGCACCAAAAAACAAACATTTAGTGTATTCAGAAGACAGCCCAGGTTTAAAAGAACACCTTCGCGATCTAGGTATCAGCAGTGATCTTCAGTTGCAAAAACAACTCTTGAACGGCGCTTTCGATTATCAAAAATCGAGGTTAAAGGAACAACCAAGACCCGTTCATGTCTTTAAATTTCGACCAACCTTGCGCCCTAGGCTTCAGGTTACGGCTACCTGCATTTGGTACAAAGACAAGATCAAAGTGTACAGTCTCAGCGAAGAACGCCTCCACTTTTAGTGCAATTCACATTTTTAGGTTCAAAATTGTTTAAAAGTTCGGTAAATGTACGCCGCTGCTTCTCTGCGAATTTTTAACTTTGAATTATGGAATTTACTGCCGCGCAAATTGCTGGATTACTCAACGGTGAAGTTGCCGGCAACCCCGACGTCTCCGTTAGTAGCTTGGCTAAAATCGAAGAAGGTCAGGCCGGTGCGCTGAGCTTTCTCTCCAATCCAAAATACGAGCCCTATATTTACACCACAGGCTCCAGCATTTGTATTGTCAATCAAACCTTCGAACCCTCCAAGGCGCTTCCTTCTACACTCACCCTCGTAAAGGTTGCCGATGCCTACGCTTGCTTTGCACAGCTTTTGGCGCTCTACGATAGCATGAACAAAAAAGAAGCCGGCATTGAACAGCCTTCTTTCATTCACGAAAGCGCTCAAATTGGCGAAAACGTCTACATCGGTGCATTTGCTTACATCGGCGCCAATGTGCAAATCGGTGCTAATTGCCAAATTCACCCCCATGTTGTCATCCAAGAACAGTCAATCATCGGTGACAACACCACTATTTACCCTTCGGTGAGCATCTACAAAGATTGCCGCGTCGGCGCACGCTGCGTAGTTCACGCCGGCACCGTCATTGGTTCAGATGGTTTTGGATTCGCCCCAGACGAAAATGGCGTATTCAGCAAAATCCCACAAATTGGCAATGTCGTCATCGAAGACGACGTCGAAATTGGCTCTAATTGTAGCATAGACCGCGCCACCATGGGCTCTACATTCATCAGAAAAGGCGTCAAAATAGATAACCTGTGCCAAATTGCGCACAACGTTGACGTCGATCAGCATACAGCTATGGCCGCACAAGTTGGCATTGCTGGCTCAGCTAAAATTGGCAAGCACGTCATGATCGGCGGCCAAACCGGCATTGCCGGACACCTCAGCATTGCAGACCACACCAAAATTGTGGCGCAATCAGGCATCCCATCCACAGTCAAAAAAGCCGATACCCTCATGGGCACACCGGCCATTCCAATCAATGATTACAAGCGTTCCCATTTTGGCTTTCGGAAATTACCAGGCCTCATCAACAAAATTTACGATTTAGAAAACCAACTCAAAGAGCTGCTTAAAAATAAAGAAGCATGACAGAACAACAACGCACCATCAAAGAAGCCATCGCATTCGAAGGAATCGGCTTGCACACCGGAGAAAAAGTACGCTTAGAAATATGCCCCGCACCCGCCAACCACGGTTATAAATTCCAACGCACCGACCTCGACAACCAACCCATCATTAAAGCCGATGTCGATTACGTTGTCTCTACAGAGCGCGGCACAACCCTCGAACAAAACGGCGCGCGCGTTTACACTACCGAACACGTCCTTGCTGCCCTATACGGCTGCCAAGTAGACAACGCCCTGATCAAACTCGACGGTCCAGAAATTCCAATCATGGATGGCAGTGCACTTCCTTTTGTGAAGTCCATCGAGGCCGTTGGCTACCAAGAACAAGAAGCCGTGCGCGAATACTTCGAACTCACCGAAAACATTCCTTGGGAAGACCTCGACAAAGGCATTGAGTTTTTAGCGATTCCAGACATCAACTACCGCCTAACGGTCATGGTTGACTACAACTCACCTGTGCTCGGTACCCAACATGCGAGCATGTACCACATTGGCGAATTCAAACAAGAAATTGCCCATTGCCGCACCTTTGTGTTTCTACGAGAGCTTGAATTCCTAGCCAAAAACAACCTTATCAAAGGTGGCAACCTCGACAACGCAATTGTCCTGGTAGAACGCGCAGACGTCAGCCAACAAGAGCTCGACACACTTGCAGACCTTCTTGGTAAAGAAAAACTACAAGTCAGCATGGACGGCATTGGCGTGCTCAACAGCAGCAAGTTGCAATGCGAAAACGAACCTGCTCGCCATAAACTACTCGACATCGTCGGAGACCTCGCACTTGTCGGCAAACCCATTAAAGCGCATATTCTTGCTGCTCGCCCAGGCCACTCAGGCAATGTCCGCTTTGCCAAAGTACTCAAAGAACAAATCAAAAAGCAACAACAAGCAGGCCGTGTATTCGACCTCAGCAAAGACCCGCTCTATACTACCCAAGACATCGAAGGCATGCTACCGCATCGCTATCCATTCCTAATGGTCGACAAAATCATGGAAATTCACCCTACTTCAATTATCGGCGTGAAAAACATCACCATGAACGAACCTATTTTTACTGGACATTTCCCTGGCAATCCTGTATTTCCAGGCGTGCTTCAGATAGAGGCCATGGCGCAAGTTGGTGGTATTTACGCACTTTCTCAAGTCGAAGATCCGCACCTCTACTCTACCTATTTCATGAAAATCGACAACGTTCGCTTCAAGCAAAAAGTGGTCCCTGGGGACACCGTTGTATTCGAACTCGTACTCACTTCACCAATTCGCCGAGGATTAGTAGAAATGAGCGGTACTGCTTACGTCAATGGAAAAGTTGTATCTGAAGCCAGCATGCTCGCGCAAATCATCAAAGACAAAGCAGAATGATCTCTAACCTCGCTTCTGTCTCGCTCGATGCCCAAATTGGTCAAAACGTACGCATTGACCCCTTTGCGGTAATTCACCCAGATGTCATCATTGGCAACGGTTGTCATATCCACTCCAATGCGGTGCTCTACCCAGGTACCCGAATCGGCGAAGATTGCGATGTTTTTCCCGGAGCTAGTGTTGGTGTGATACCTCAAGATTTGAAATTCGGCAACGAATACACCACCGTAGAAATCGGAAACAACACGAAAATCCGCGAGTGTGTCACTATCCACCGCGGCACCAACGACAAACTCAAAACGTCCATCGGCGACAACTGCCTCTTAATGACCTACGTACACATCGCCCACGATTGCCAAATTGGCAACAACGTCATTTTGGCGAGCTACACCGGGCTTTCAGGACACGTCACTATAGACGACTGGGCAATTCTCGAAGGCAAGGCAGCCGCCCAGCAATTTACACATATTGGCAAGCATGCTTTCATTGGCGGTGCTTCCCTCATCCGAAAAGACGTACCACCATACGTAAAGGCAGCAAGAGAACCACTTGCGTTTGCAGGTGTCAATTCAATTGGCCTTAGAAGACGCGGATTCACAGAGGAACAAGTAAGAGAAATCGAAGACATCTACCGCGTCCTGTATGTTCAGAACAGCAATGTTTCAAAAGGAATTCGAGTGGTGCAAGAAACCATGCCTGAAAGCCCACTCCGAGAAGAAATCATCGGCTTTATTCAAAAAGCCGAAAACGGTGTAATTCGCGGCATGGTATGACCCTACAACGCGCACAAGAAATTGACCTTCAAATTGTCGACTACGCATTTGGAGGTCGTGGAATTGCAAGACTAGAAACCGACAAAGGTCCGTTTGTCATCTTCGTGGACAACACCTTTCCGGGGCAATTCGTTCGAGCAAAAATAGAAACCAAACGCAAAACCTTCGCCGAAGCCAAATTACTCGAAGTGCTGAAGCGTGCCGACATCGAAACCGTTTCTGAATTTCAAGAAATTTCCGGTGGGCCCTACATTCATGTTCCTGTTTCTACGCAAGAACAATACAAAAAAGAAAGTACGCTTTCCACATTTACACGCCTAAGTGGCATCCAAGACAGCAGCGACAAATTTGATGGCTTTATTTCATCGCCGGCTCACTACCACTACCGCAACAAAATGGAATACAGCTTTTCGTGCATCGAACACGATTTGCAAACCAACGAAGAACTCGACGACGCCTTTGCCTTAGGTTTCAAAAGACGCGGCACTTGGTGGAAGGTCGAAAGCCTTAATAAAGCGAGCGGCCTCTTTGATCAAGACTGGGAAAACAAACTTCGAGAAATCCGAATATTTCTTCAGCAAACTGGGCTTCCAGCCTGGCATCCGCCTCAAAAGAAAGGTTTCTTCAGACATATCGTGGTCCGTAAGTCTTTCTTGAATGATCAATTACTGATCAACTTAGTGACTTCTAACGAAGGAAACGAACATTTTGATATTCAAGCGTTTGCCAATTTCATACAAGCGCTTCACCCAGGCAGAATTGCCGGGCTTTGGCACACCATCAACGACAACGTTGCCGACCGCGCTAAAATCGAAAACGGGCACTCCATACTTATTTTTGGTCAGGCTGTAATAGAAGAAGAGCTCGCTGGTTTGCGTTTTCAGATCAGTATGGAAAGTTTCTTTCAAACCAATCCAGCCTGTGCAGAGCTCCTCTACGACAAAGCACTCGACTACCTATTTGAAGACCCCTTCGAACCTGGCGACATCGCAATGGACCTCTTTTGCGGCACCGGCACCATTGGCCAACTGATGGCCAAGCGCAATTCAGCGGTGCGCATTATTGGCGTAGATATCGTAGAAAAAGCGATCGAAGACGCTCGTCAAAATGCTGCCAAAAACGGCATCCATAGCGTCGAGTTTTTTGCAGCTGATGTCGGCAAATTCTTAAAAGAATACCCCGATTTTCAAGGCAAAATCAAGCGCATCATGCTCGACCCACCTCGGGCAGGAATTGCGCCAAAAACACTACAAAAAGTAATTGCACTTGAGGCTGATAGCATCGTTTACATCAGTTGCAATCCTTCTACACAAGCTCGCGACGCCGCAACCCTTACAGATGCTGGCTACGTTCTTGAAAAATATGCTTTAGTGGACCAATTTCCACATACCGGCCACATTGAATCTATTGCCAAATTTAAAAAAGCATGAAAGTAGAAGTTCTCGCCATTGGCGACGAATTGCTCATCGGGCAAACCATCAACACCAATGCAGCCTGGATCGGGCAAGAAATGGCAAGCCGCGGCTACCAAGTTCAGCGCGCGCTTGTCATTGAAGACAAACCCGAGGCCATTACCAAAGCACTCGACGGTATTTTACCAAGTAGCAATTGCATCATCATTACCGGCGGTTTAGGTCCGACCAAAGACGACCTCACCAAATACACCTTAGCCACCTATTTCGATAGTCCGCTAGAGATCCACGAAGACACCCTCTCGCAAATCCAAAGTTTTTTTGCAAGCCGCAACAAACCGATGCTCGAAGTAAACGTGCAACAAGCAGCGCTCCCAACAAAAGCAAGCATCCTTAAAAACAGACGCGGCACTGCTGCGGGCATGTGGTTTGAACAAAACGGCGTCATTTTCATTTCCTTACCCGGGGTTCCGTATGAAATGAAAACCATCATGACCGAAGAAGCCTTTCCGTTGCTTGAAGAACGCTATGCTGGCGCAACACTTTACCACAAGACCCTGCATACGCAAGGTATTGGCGAGTCATTTTTAGCAGATCAAATTTCAGATTGGGAAGACCGCGTTAGAGCGGCTGGCTTGGGACTAGCGTATCTGCCTTCGCCAGGTATAGTTAAACTCAGACTCAGCTCCTATACCGGGAAAGAAAACGAAGCGCAAATTGCGGCCTTCTTTAACGAATTAGAAGTTCGCATCCCCGAACATATTTTTGGTTACGACCACTGTAGTTTAGAAACTGCTCTCGGAGAGCAACTTTTGCAAAAGAAAGCAACAATCGGAACAGTTGAAAGCTGTACTGCTGGCTTGTTGGCCCAACACATCGCTAGTATTTCTGGCGCCTCTGCTTATTATCAAGGCGCACTTCTGACTTATTCCAATGAACTAAAAGTCAAGATTGCACAAGTGAATCCAAACACCTTAGCTAAACATGGTGCGGTAAGCGAACAAACTGCAATTGAAATGGCAGCAAACGGCCGCAATATACTAGGTGTCGACTATTGCTTGTCGACAACCGGAGTGGCAGGCCCTACTGGTGGAAGCCCTGACAAACCCGTTGGCTCGGTTTGGGTAGGCCTTAGCGGACCAAACGGCACCATTGCCAAAAAATTTCAATTTGGCGACAACCGTCAGCGCAATCTAGAAATGACCGTCTTAAGCGCCATGAACTGGCTTCGTTATTACCTCAAAACAAACTAAGGAACATAGATTTTTGTTCCGGTTCCAGCATAACGAATGAGATAAAACCCAGAAGGAAGCACACGGCCTTGAAGCTTTTCAACACTATTCGCCTCCAATAATTGGCCATTTAAGCGGAAAATTTCCAATTGATTATTTTGTTCAAATCCAGTAAGCAACAAACGATTTTCTTCATCGATAAAAACGCCAAAATGCTGATTTGAGACCGGATTTGTCGTGCCAACTGTATTGTAAATCAACTCGACATCATCGATAAGCACCTCATCATTTGCACTTCCGCCACCAGGAATATGATTGGTTGTGAAGGTAAGCAAGATGAATTTTGGCGCAAGACCGGTATTAACGGTGTAGGTAAACGGCACCGAAAAACGCACCCAAGAATTGTTGGTTGGTGAAAACTGAAAATCAGCATCGGCTACAACATAAGGTGCTGAGGCTGCATTGATGGGGTCTTGAACTGAAAATTGATCGTGAATTACGGCATGCATTCCTGCTTTTTCACTTGCTGCTGCGGTATAACGCGCCCAAAAAACGATAGAGTCTGGTGAAAGGGTAAGTGCCTCTGAAAAAGCAGCATCATTCAAAACGGTATAGTTGTAGTTGTCTGGACTACTCAGGTTGGAACTACCCATGTTCATGCGGCCTGTAGTGAGCACGCCGTTGGCCATGATGCCCAATGTACTTTTAGACCAAATTCTTGCACTGTAGCTACCCGCTGCGCCTGACCTCACGGAGCTTGATCGCTCTACTTGTTTGGAACCAAATGCAGCAAAACTTCCGGTAGCAGTCTTGAATGAGGACCAATTTGTGGGTTCTTCTTGATTGGAACCTAGGTTGTCCCAGTTTTCAAAACCCGAATTACCCATCTGTTGTGCGTAAAATTGGGGACCCAAGAGTAAAATAAGAGTAAGTAAGTTAGCTTTCATGTTCTTGATTTAGAACAAATTTAACATTTTCGGTAACTTTACCAAATGATACACAATTCAACTTTGCCCGTCATGGAGCATTTCTACACGCTTCAAGGCGAAGGAAGTCATAGCGGTAGAGCAGCGTATTTTATTCGTTTAGCGGGTTGTGATGTAGGCTGCGTTTGGTGCGACGTCAAAGAAAGTTGGGATATCTCTCCGAGTCAGCATATGCGCATAGATGCACTTATCGAAGCTGTAGCACAAACAGCAACAGATTTTGTAGTCATTACCGGTGGTGAACCTACCATGCATGATCTAACTGCACTCACCTCTGCCTTACACGACGCAGGCTACGAAATCGCCATCGAAACCGCAGGTGTACATCCTTTAAAAGGCCAAATCGATTGGTATTGTTTTTCGCCAAAAAAATTCAAAGCGCCCCTTGAAGAAGCCTACACCCAGGCGCAAGAATTAAAGGTGGTCATAGCGCACCCTTCCGATTTTGAATGGGCTGAACAACATGCCGCAAAGGTGGCATCCGATTGCGTGCTTTACCTTCAGACCGAATGGGAAAAACAAGAACGCTTCCTGCCCCTCATTATAGACTATATCAAACGCAACAAAAAATGGAAAATCTCGTTACAGACGCATAAATACATGCAGATTCCATGAGATTGAACCATTTTCTTTTTTTCCTCTTCTTTCTTTCTCTTCAAACGGTTTTTGCACAATTTCCGTATTCTACTTCCAGTAAGAAAGCCATCAAACTATTTGAAAAAGGTCAAAAAGCCCCAACTGAACTCAGAAATCCACAAACAGGCGCACCCAATTATCAGGAAGGCATCCTGCTTTTAAATGCTGCTATCGATAAAGACCCCAATTTTTGGGAAGCTTATTTACTAAAAGCAGAATTTCTAGAATACCAACGCAAATATGCCGATGCTGCTTTTTGTTACAAAAAAGCATTAGAAATTGACCCCACACATAGCATTGGCGGCAGTACGCATTTCTTTTTGGCAGTTTGTCAGCTCACCATTGGCGACTACAAAGATGCACTTCAAACCATCAATATCTTTCTAAGAAACCCCAATGCGAACGAGAAATTACAAGGGCAAGCCTATCAAATTAAGGCCTGTGCTGAATTTTCAATTGCAGCGATTCAAAATGCAAAGCCCTTTGAACCAAAAAATGCAGGAGAAGGCATCAACACTCCTTTTGCGGAATACTACCCCACGTTAACTGTAGATGGTAGTCAGTTGCTTTTTACACGCCGCCTCCCCTCTATACAAGATGGACACAAAGACGAACAAGAAGATTTTTATGTGTCGTCTTATGATCCGAAAGCCAATAGTTGGACAAGCGCCAAACCGATGCCTTCCAATATCAATACTACATGGAATGAAGGCGCTCCTACGATTTCTGGGGACGGTAAAACCATCATTTTTGTAGCTTGTACAGATCCATCAGGCGTCAATTACGGCGCCAATAGAACCGGTAAAGGTTCTTGCGATCTTTTTATCACCGAAAAAATCAATGGACGCTGGACCACACCGTCCAACTTACCAGGCGCAGTCAACACCGCCAATTGGGAAACCCAACCTTCGCTTAGCGCCGATGGGCAAACACTTTATTTCATCAGGGCTGTTCGTTCCAAAGAAGGTCGTTCCAATAGCGATATTTACGTAGCACATCTATTAGCTAGTGGCAAATGGTCCGAAGCCGAACGTTTACCTAATGTAATCAATACTGCTTCAAACGAAGAATCAGTGCAGATTCACCCAGACGGAAAAACACTTTACTTTGCTTCGAGAGGACACATCGGGCTGGGCGGATCCGACCTATTCATGAGCAAACAAGATGCGCAAGGCAACTGGAGTAAACCCATCAATCTAGGTTATCCTATCAATACCCGTTTCGACGAAAACTCTTTATTGGTATCTGCTCTTGGAGACATCGCATTTTTTGCTTCTGATAGGCAGGGCGGCTACGGCAACTTAGATATCTATTGGTTCGAACTTCCTAAAGAACTTCAGGCTGTTCAAACCTTTTATTTTGAAGGCACGGCGTTTGATGCTGTTTCAATGGCCAAATTACCTGCCCACATCCAACTCACTGATTTAGCAAATGGCCAACTGGTTTTCGATGGTTTAGCAGACGCCTATGACGGCAAGATCACCCTTCCACTCCCTGTCAATCATAGTTATGCTGTTTTGGTGAATCACCAAGGCTACCATCCTTTTTCGCTTAATTTTGACTTTACAAATCTTGAAACAGCACAAAGCTACAAGCTAGATATGCCGCTCAATCCGCTGGCCTCTACTGCCGAGAACATCCTCAACAATGTCTTTTTTGACTTAGGCAAAGCCACCCTTCGTCCAGAATCTAAAGTTGAACTTCTGAACTTGAGTAGCTATTTAAAGATGCATCCAAAACTAAAAATTGAAATTCAAGGCCACACCGATAGCCAAGGAGATGCAGCAAAGAATTTAGTGCTTTCAGATGCGCGCTCAAAAGCCGTTTATCAATTTTTAATCCAAGAGGGGATTGACCCAGCTAGACTGAGCTTCAAAGGCTATGGCTCGAGCCAACCAATTGTTAGCGATACAGCTATTGCGCAACTCGCCAACCCAGCTGACATAGCAGCAGCGCACCAAAAAAATCGTCGAACCAGTTATAAAATATTGCCATGATCCCATTTTTAAGACTGATCCGTATCAAAAACCTCTTGGCTATTTTAATTGCCATGTTAGGTGTTGCCTATTTTCTTCACAAACAGAACCCATATGAAGTCATCGATTTTGATGCCTTTCACTATGGCCTGTTGATCTTTTCGACGCTCATTATTGCAGCAGCAGGACACATCATCAATGACTATTTTGATCTAAAGGCCGACCGCATCAACAAGCCAGAAGCGCTCGTCTTGACCAAATACATGAACAAGCGTTGGGCTATTTTAGCCAACTGGATCCTCAACTTTTTAGGTTTCTTTATGGCCATTATTTTATCTTGGCACTACCACACTTTGCTTTTTGTCTTTGTGCACCTCCTCAGCATCAATTTGCTATGGTTTTATAGTGCTTATTGGAAACGTAAATTGGTCTTGGGTGCGGCCGTACTTGCAGCCTTACCTGGACTGGTTTTGTTTCTATCGAGTTGGTTTTTTCAAGTACTCAATGAGCGCAATGTGCCGTTTTCGCCTTATCAAGAAAGCACGTGGTCGACTTACTTAGACTACCGCTTTATTTATTTTGTGGCCATTTGTGCTTTTTTCATCAATTTGAGCCGTGAAATTGTCAAAGACATCCGCGATATTCCAGGGGACAGCATTATTGATGCCCATACCATCCCTCGTAAAATTGGCAGTCAAAAAGCAACCTTACTTGCACTACTTGTTCTACAAATGCCCGCTGTGTTTTTTATCATCCTGAAGCTGATTTCAGATTTTAGTTTGCCTAGTTTATATACCTCTGTAGTTCTTGGCCTTTTAGAATTCTTATTTTTATTAGGACTTACTGCTTATTACTTGGCACCTACCCTATTGGAAAAATGGCTGCGCTTGCTTCCAACACTCGCACTTATTTTAGGACTTACTTGTTTATACTTTTAAGATGCAATTGGTACTTGGCTCAGCTTCGCCTAGAAGAAAAGCGCTATTAAGCGAACTCGGATTTGATTTTAGAGTTGTTACGGCCGATGCAGACGAATCTTTTGATGCCACACAAAGCCCTGAAGAACTCGTACTGTCTATCTGCAGAAAGAAAATATCCGCCATTTGGCCCGAAATTTCCCCCAATGAAAGACTCATTTGTGCCGATACAATAGTTTTCTTGAACGGCAAGGTATTGGGTAAACCCCAAAGCAAAGCCGACGCCATCGAAATGCTGCAGCAGCTTTCTGGTCAAACCCATGAAGTTTATACGGGAGTTGTGATCAAAGATACGGGTGCTGAACACCAGCTTGTCGATTGCACAACGGTTCGTTTTCAAGAACTTAAATTAGAAGATATCATCCATTATATCGAGGAACATGAGGCTATGGACAAGGCTGGTTCTTACGGCATTCAAGACTGGATTGGCCATATTGGCATTGTAGAAATTCGTGGGTCTTACACCAACGTAATGGGTTTGCCAACACAAAGACTTTATCCTTTTTTAAAGCAACTGAGTTAGCCAACTTGAACAGCTAACTGTTCTTCGCCAAAAATAGTTGATCAAAAAAAAACCTCGGGAGTACCCGAGGTTTTTTTGATGTATTAAGTTTGGTCTACTTAGAGTTTCACTCTGAATTCGATGCGTCGGTTTTTGGCGTCTTTCACATCTGCTTCGTCGTCTTCTTCGATCTCGGCACTCGGCATGGTGTCTGCTTTGTAAGCCTTCACAATTCTTTCTTCGGCAATACCGTTGTTTGTCAAATACTTCACACCTGCAGCCACGCGCTTGCGGTCCATGTCTAGATAAGCTTCGTTTTCAACGCCTGCTTTGATTTCAAGTGGATCGTTGTGACCTGTGATTTCGATTACTAAACTTGGATTGGCGTTCATTTGCGCAACAATAAAATCGAGGTTTTCTCTTGCGTTTTCTGTCAGGGAAGACTTACCTTGACGGAAATAGATGGTTTGAGCTGCAATCTTTTTATCGAGTGTCATTTTCTCATTGATTTCTGGCGTCTTTTCAAAAACTAAATCAGAGAAGGAATCTTCGATTTTTGGTGGCTTAGCATTGTAGCATGCACATTCTGTTGTGTTATCTACCAAACGAACGATGATATTATCGATGTAGTAATAGGCGTGTGTAAGCGGATCAGCCTCTGCATCTTTTGGTTTTTTAACTGCCTGATTGGTTGTTTTGTCATTGAGGTCAAAATTGCCAATAGTGATGAATTTTTCATCACCTTTTGCGGTGTATACATTACAGACCTTTTCCCAATTGAAAAAGCCGTTGTATACTTTGTTAACTGTGGACTTCATGACGTGGTCGCCACTCATGTAAATAGCACCAGCTTCGCCGTTTCCAGGCTTGTCTTTGGAAAAATAAACGCCCATGTTGTTGCAGGCAAATTTGGAAGATTCAGCCAAAGAAAGCGAATATTCTACGCAATATGTAAGCCCTTTTTTAAGGGTTACAGGCTCTTTGCCTTGCATGAGTTGGATGGTGATATAAGAGCGCTCACCAGCTAATTTGCCAGGTTTAAATGCGACGATACCTGCATAGACGTTACCTCCATTTTCCGTGGTAGGTTCTTCGGAACCGTAAATATTAGAAGGAATACCGATATCACCACTTGCTGATTTAGAAAATAAATCGGCTTTGATTTCGGTTGGTGACTGAATGCCTTTACCGGCGGCTTCTATGCCATTGAGTTCGGTGAGGTCTTCAGAAGCACCTTCAAAGGTAATGTTGATGATTTCTTTCTCGTTGGTCTTTTTGCTTTTTTGTGCAAATGCGCCTTGTGTAAATACAAGAACTGCACAAGCAAGAAGAAAGCTACGAATTGGCGTTGTTTGTAATTTCATAGTTTTTAACGGTATTTATAAATACTTTGACCATTTCTGGATCAATATCGGGATATACTCCGTGACCCAAATTTACAATATGTCTTTGACTTTTAAAGGAATTGAGCATTTTTTTGGTTTCTTGCTCGATTATTTGTGGGCTACCATAGAGCACACATGGATCTAAATTGCCTTGTAAAGTCTTTTGCTCCTGAACCAAACTTCGTGCCACAGGCACTGACATGTTCCAGTCTAGACCGATGGTGGTGCAAGACAACTGAGTGATTTCAGGCAAGGAAGCCACAGCTCCTTTAGAAAATACCGTAAATGGAGTTCCTTCGAGTGCAGCACAAATTTGTTGGATGTAGCGCAGGCCAAACTCACGGTATTGGTCTTCGCCGAGTATGCCTGCCCACGAATCAAAAAGTTGCAAGGCATCGGCACCTGCTGCTAGTTGACCTTTGAGGTAGGCGATAGTGACATCGGTTATGCGTTGGAGTAATTGATGCGCCAATAAGGGCTGCGTGTAGAGTAATTTTCTGGATTCACTAAAAGTTTTGGATCCTTTTCCTTCTACCATGTAGCAGAGGATGGTCCAGGGTGCGCCGGCAAAACCAATGAGTGGAACACGGCCGTTTAGACCAGCTTTGGTTTGTTTGAGGGCTTCAAAAACATACGACAATCTGTCTTGGACATCGATGTGGGTGTCGAGTTGGTCGAATTGCGCTTGGCTGCGAATGGTGTTTTCAAACCAAGGGCCCTTTTGTTCGATCATTTGGTAAGGCAAACCCATTGCCTCGGGGATGACTAAGATATCGGAGAAAATGATGGCGGCATCTACACCGAGTAGATCGACTGGCTGAATAGTGACTTCAGTTGCAAATTCAGGTGTTTCTACCAATTCTTTAAAGCCAGAGAGCTTGGCGCGAACGGCGCGGTATTCTGGTAAGATTCGGCCTGCCTGACGCATGAGCCATACTGGATAGCGCTCGATGGCCTCGCCACGGTGCGCGCGTAGAAATAAGTCGTTTTGAAACATCTTTGCAAAGGTAAGCAATTACCATTGAATTTCTTGCTTGCCCAGCATGCGCAAAAACGCATTTGTTTTGCTGAACGGCTTGCTTCCAAAAAAACCGCGGTGAGCTGCCAATGGCGAAGGGTGCACTGCTTTTAAAATCAAGTGCTTAGTAGCATCAATCCGACTTGCTTTGGCTTGGGCTTTTGCGCCCCAAAGGATAAACACCATATTTTCTTTATCGCTGGCAATTTTTTCAATGACAGCATCTGTAAATTGTTCCCAACCCCAATTTTTATGGCTATCCGCCTGCCCTTCGTGCACCGTTAGAACAGAATTGAGCAACAAAACACCTTGCTGCGCCCAGTGTTGGAGATTGCCATTGGGAAGATCCGGAAGTTGAAGATCAGACTTGCGTTCTTTGAATATATTGACCAAACTCTTGGGTAAAGGCCGGACATCGGAAGCGACTGAAAAGCATAAACCGTTCGCATGACCTTTCGTTGGATACGGATCTTGGCCTAAAATAACTACCTGCAGCGCATCCCAAGAGCAATATTCAAAAGCTTTGAAAAGTTGATCCTGAGGCGGAAAAACAAAGGGATCCGAAAGCAAATAGGCTTGCGCTACTTTTTCTTGGAGCGATAAAAAATAGGGGGCATTGAATTGATCCAGCAAAACAGGATGCCAAGATGAATCTGAAGGAAAGTTCATTTTAGTCAAGATCTATCAAGGCCACCCACAAGGTGATTTTACCGTTGTCCATGCGCGGCCAAATGGGGCGAATTCTTCCGTCATAGGCGGCAATACCGAGATAATCTCCAAAGAAAACCATCGGATTTGGCACAAAAGACTGAGTGGAAACGCGCTGTTCCTTGAAAGTTTGACCACCATCGGTGCTTGTTGCCCAAATGACGTCTGTTTGGTTGTCTTTGAAGCGCCTGCGGTCGTAGTACACAAAATGAAGATCGCCTCGGACAGGATCAATGGCCATGGAAGTTAGGAATTGATGACGTGGCTCTTTGTCTTGATTTACGCGAATAGGTTCAGACCAGGTAAGGCCGCCATCAGTTGATTTCAAAAGCCAAACATCGGTGTTGTCGGGGCCATTGCGTTGGTCGCACCAATTGAGGTAGAGGGTTCCGTTATTGGGGCCACCGCTTAAATCGGACATCAAAAAAGGCAAGCCGTTGGCGCGGTAGATGCCTGGAATTTGGATATCCCAACCTCCGATATGGTCTGAAAGTTTGCGCTCTTCGGCCAACCACGTTAGGCCGCCGTCGGTAGATTTTTGAAACATGATGCCACGCGGGCCGGTCCAACAAACATAGATTTCACCATTTGGGCCTAAGGCCGGCACAGCGCCTTCTACAGTATTATCGCCATCTAGGCAGTCACCGCCGAATTTGGAAATCCGAATGGGGGCTGTCCAGCTAAGGCCGCGGTCCGTAGATTTTGAAAAAACAATGATCGAGGTGTCTTTAGGATCGGCAGAATCGTAGGCATCGAACTGCGTCCAGGTCATGTAAAGTACGTTTGTTTTGGGGTCGATCACTACCCAATGTTTGTCTTGCACTTTTGTGCCATTTGGTTTCGGGAAAGAACCTTTCGAAAATTGACCAGGTTTGTCGGCAAACTGACAGACAATGCGGTCTAGATGACTTGTTTTATCGTAATCACTTAAGTGAAAATAATACAAACGGCCACTCTGATCGTATTGCAGAACAGGGTCGCCATATACACCAAACGGACTTTTTAAAGCACTTGACTTCCAAGTTTGGCCGCCGTCCGACGAATAGTGATAGCCTTGCAAGACGGTTCCGGCAGAAACCTCATCTGGATTGCGCGGATTGATGGCAATGGAAGGCTCGCATTCGTTAAACGCATATTTGGCAGCTACCGGTGGAATTTGAACATTTTTAACCGGCTGTGCTTGGAGTGCGAACGCTAAAAGGTTAGCGCAACCAATAAGTAAGTAACGGCGCATTGAGATCTTTAATTTGAAGTGAGAATTGAGGTTTGGCATAGGTTTTCATGACGCATTTGGTGCTAAATAATTTACCATCTCGCGCCAATAACAACTCCATAGAAACACCGGGTTGTAGGTTATTGTATTTGTTTTCCAAACCTGCTTTATCTATTCTGAAACCATCGCAGGCTAAAATCTCATCGCCTACGCTTATACCGGCATCTTCGGCAGCGGAGCCGCTTCTAACCGTTCTGACCTTTAGTACCTCTCCTGGTTCTAACGCAGCGCCAAAGTTGGTTAAAGTACTGGTCTGATCGGTCACTTTTAGACCCATCGGCTCAAAGTATTTTTGGTAGGGAATGATGGCCGTTCCATTCACATATTGTGTAAAAAATGTGTGCATGTCTTCACCACAATAGTTGGATAATTCTTGTTCGAATTCGGTCTCAGAAAAACCGCGTTTGAGGTCGAGGGCATATTTTTGATAAAGCAGCTGCATGAAACCATCTAAGCTTTGCTTGCCTTTTGATCTTTGAATGAGGTAGGCATCTAAAACAGCGCCGATTACTGCACCGCGCGAGTAATAGGTCATGGTGGTATTGCTCGAATTTTCATTGGGACGGTAAGCTTTGATCCAGGCATCAAAACTCGCGTGCGCAACGGGCTGTACTCTCGAACCAGGACTTCCTTCGACATAATTGATTTGCGACTGCAGCTTGTTTAGAAAGTCAGCTTTGGTGTAGAATCCGGCACGCAAAAGCAGCAACTCATCGTAATATGAGGTGATGCCTTCCATGACCCAAAGCAAAGAAGTATAGCATTCTTGGTCGTAATTAAATGGCCCTAATTCAATAGGACGAATGCGCTTGACATTCCACAAATGAAAATACTCGTGAGCCACCAAATTGATGAAACCCAAATAATTGGAGCCAGTGTAAGTCCAACGGCTCACGCTGAGCACACAAGAATTGAGGTGTTCGAGGCCGCCTTGGCCGTCTGTAACGTTATGCACAATAAAAAGGTAGTCTTGATTGGGATTGCTTCCAAATACGGCTGTTGCGGACTCGACCACTTTGGCCATGTCGCGCTGAAGTTCTGCAATATTGTAGTTGGCTTCGCCGTACATCGCCACCCGATGACGCACTCCGGCAGCCATAAATGAAAATTCTTGCTGGTTGCCTATCTCGATAGGGCTGTCTACTAATTGATCGTAGTCTTTGAAAACAAAACTCTGGCAACTAGGTTCTGATTTAAAATCAGCTGGCGCCAAAGCCGTACTTACTTTCTTGAAGCTGGCATGTGGGTAAATTTTGAGAACGCCGAGCTGATTGCGGGTTTCTTCCGTATACATAAATACGCCTGCACCTGCAACAAAACCATGCGTGTTGTCTAAATATGGAGTTCGGACCGACAACTCAAAGGCATAGACTTCATAAAAAACCGTGTAAGAGGCCGCGCCATTGCACTGTACTTCCCAAGCATTTTTTGCTTTCTTTTTGACGGTAAGTTCTTTTCCCTGCGCATCAATGGCACGCACCTGATTGAGGTTCTTGGAAAATTCACGCACTAAATAAGAGCCGGGTGTCCAAACGGGTAATTTGAATTCTTGTGCCGCAGCTGTATTTTCCTGAACGTCAATTTTTACCGCAAAATAATGCGAATTAGGCTGTGGCATCGACAAATGGTAGGTCAGTTTACTGGCTTGCATCGCAAAAGGAAGCCAAAACAAGAGAAGGAGTAAATAACTTGATTTCATGGGGTATTAATTAAATGATTGTTCAAGATGACAAGTGCGTTTGATGAGTCAAAAGTTATTCCAAAATCTGTATAGTTGCCGCGTCTAATTTTGCTTTTTGAACCAATTCTTCAACTGGCTCGGTTCCAAAACGCAAAGCCACTGCCATGCGTCTGTACGGACGCATAGTTGGTTTGCCAAAAATGCGCACTTCTGCATTCGGATCTTGCAAAACGAGGTCCAGACCTGCAAAAGATGGTGCGCTATTGCTATTGTGCTGCGCAAGGACAACTGCACTTGCTCCGTTTTGAAGTTGACGAATTTCTGAAATAGGCAAGCCGAGTACGGCGCGTGCATGCAGCTCAAACTCGTTGAGGTTCTGCGTTCCTGCGAGCGTAACCATTCCGGTGTCGTGCGGGCGGGGTGAAAGCTCTGAAAAATAGGCACCCTCGGGGGTAATAAAAAACTCGACGCCCCAAATTCCGGCTCCGCCGAGTTCTTTGGTAACGCGCGCTGCCATGTCTTGGGCCTCTGCTAAGTGGTCCGGATTCATGGGCATTGGTTGCCAGCTTTCTTGGTAGTCACCGCGCTCTTGGCGGTGGCCGATTGGCGCACAAAATAAAGTGGGGCCGTTTTGTTGGGTGACGGTTAATAGCGTGATTTCGTAATCAAAATTGATGAAGCCCTCCACAATAACCTCTTTGAGGTCGCCTCTTGAACCCTCCATGGCGTATGTCCAAGCCGTTTCGATGTCCGCTTCGGTTCGAATGACAGATTGTCCTTTACCAGAACTAGACATCAGTGGTTTGACCACACAAGGATAACCACAAAAAGCAACACCTTGCTTCAGTTCTTCGAGCGAGGTTGCGTAGCGGTATGGTGCGGTACGGACACCTACTTCTTGGGCTGCTAAATCGCGGATCGCCTTGCGGTTCATAGTGAAATTAGCTGCTTTGGCACTGGGTACAACTTGCATACCTTGCGCTTCGTAATCATAAAATCTTTCGGTTCTAATGGCTTCAATTTCAGGCACAATGATATTTGGCTGATGCTTCGCTACAACCATATCGAGAGCTGCTGCGTCTAACATATCGATGACCTCAAACTGATCTGCCACTTGCATTGCAGGCGCACCCGCATAGCTATCCACCGCAATTACTGTTTGACCATAACGTTTGGCTGCAATAGCGAACTCTTTTCCGAGTTCACCTGAGCCGAGTAAGAGAATTTTGAACTTCATGAAGCAAATGTAAGCAAACAGCTAAGAATTTGTTATTTTTGGAAACATAGATGAGTGATATTAAGATAGCAATCGAGCAGTTTGACCCCATAGACCTCCGCGAAATGGCCGATGTCAACCTGATGAACCGCGTAGATACCAAGTTTGCCTTTCGCCAAGACGACCTCCTGCGCTTTCTTCCGGTATTAGCTACCGACTACCGTGCACTCAAGGTAGAAGGCACCATGCTTCCTCATTATGAAAGCCTTTATTTCGACGACTCCACTTTTTCTTTTTTCAGAGACCACCACAATGGCAAAGCCGACCGCTTTAAAGTGCGGATCCGAAAATACGTGGAATCCAACATCCATTTTTTAGAAATCAAGCATAAAATCAAAGGCAGAACCGACAAACGCCGCATTCTCACCAATGATTTCAACGAGCTTCAGGACGAAAAAGAACGCGACTTTCTGCGCAGGCAACTCAACGAAGACGCACAACTTGTTCCGACCATGTGGAATGCCTTTCAACGCATCACACTCGTTTCTAAAACCAGCAAAGAACGGCTCACCCTTGACTTCAATATTCATTTTCATATGGGAGAGGTCAAGCGCGATTTTGCTCAACTCGTTATTGCCGAACTCAAACAAGAAACCCTAGACCGCAACTCCCCTTTTTACAAACTCATGAAAAAAGAACGGATCAGACCCTATCGCCTTTCTAAATATTGCATTGGCAGTGTCGAAATCTACGGTGAAGAAGTACTCAAATTCAATCGCTTCAAAAAGAAGCTCCTCTTTTTAAATAAAATCAACCATGCTAACTGATCTCTTTTTCCTCCTCCCACTTAAAAAAGCCATTACTCCAAACAGTATTACCTGGTTCAGCGAAGACTTCTATGGCCTCCTGATCCGACTCGGTATCAATCTTTTCTTCCTAACTATTCTAATTAGGGTGTTGTATTACACCAAAACGCGTCGCAAAGACTACCTTTTTACGTATTACTTAATTGGCACCATCACGTTTTTCTTGTGCTTTGGCCTCATGCAAATGGACATCGATACCGGAATGGGCCTAGGTTTATTTGCCATTTTTGGCATCATTCGCTATCGTACCGACGCCATTGAAATCAAAGAGATGACCTATCTTTTTATGATTATTGGCATCAGCGTGGTCAATGCGCTAGCCTCCAACGAACTCAGTATTTCTGAAGTTGGCGTCATCAACGTAACGGTCGTTTTGCTCACCTACCTCTTGGAAAATATCTGGCTCATGAAGCACGAAACGCGCAAAACCATCAATTACGAGCGCATCGACCTCATCAAGCCCGAGAACCAAGATTTACTCAAAGCAGATCTCGAAAAGCGCACAGGACTGACCATTAACCGTGTTGAAGTCGGCAAAATTGACTTCTTAAATGATACCGCAATGGTTCGGATCTACTACTTTGCCGACGAACAAGAATTTTCTGACTACCACGTACAATAACATGCGCCGGTTAGCGCTCTACCCGCTTGCGCTCCTCTACGGGGCAGTCATATGGTTGCGCAACCGCTGTTTTGACCTACAACTCTTCAAAACCCAACCTATCGCTGGCAAATCAATTTGCGTGGGTAACCTCGCCGTTGGTGGAACAGGCAAATCGCCGCACGTTGCCTACCTCATCGAACTACTTAGTGATCTTTTACCTATACAAGTTTTAAGTCGAGGCTATGGTAGAAACACATCTGGATACCTCGAACTCACTAAAACCTCTACGGCATCCCAAGTTGGTGACGAATCCAAAATGCTTTATGAGCTTTATCAAAACAAAGCACAGTTTGCAGTTTGCGAAAACCGTGCATTTGGCATACAGCAGCTGAGGTCGCAAAAACCTGACTCCCTCATCTTACTAGACGATGCCTTTCAACACCGACATGTCAAAGCCGGACTGAATATTGTGCTTTCGGTTTACGACCAGCCCATGCACCAGGATTTTCTGCTGCCCGCGGGCAGGCTGCGCGAACCCATGAGTGGGCTCTGCAGAGCCGATGCAGTGGTCATTACGAAATGTCCAAAATTTGACACTTTCGACGCTGAGCAATATGCCAAAACATTTCAGAAGTGGCAAATT
>CANHSA010000006.1 GCA_947463345.1 Flavobacteriales bacterium | reverse complement strand
GCTAAAAAACTAGATCAAATCCCGAACATTCAGCGTAAAATCCAATTGCTTACTGTAGCCTTCATGCTCTGTACTTTTCATGGTGCTTTACTCTACCCTGAGGTACTCATCCGGATGGTCAACCCAGCGGAGGTCTACGTGGCAAAAAGCGCAGACATCTTGAAGCTTATTGCCGTGTCCATTTTGCTTTTTGGCTTCATTTCTGTTTATTTTCAGACCATACACGGCAGTGGCAACACGCTACACTCCATGCTTATAGAATTCTTTACTGTAGGGGTTTACAGTATATTTTGTTACCTCTTTATCAAAGTTTGGGCTTTAGACGTTTATTGGATCTGGACCGTTGAATACATCTATTTTGGAGTCTTAGGCATCATTTCAATTACCTATCTTCGAAAAGTAAATTGGCAAAACAAACAAGTATGAGTACACCACTGCGTATCGTTTTCATGGGGACACCCGCTTTTGCCGAGCGTATTTTAGCGGAGTTACACCAAAGTGCGCATCAGGTAGTTGGGGTTGTCACGGTAGCCGACAAACCAGCCGGGCGCGGCCAACAAATGCACCAAAGTGCGGTCAAACAATTTGCCTTGGCCAATGACCTTCTGCTCTTACAACCCGAAAAATTACGCGACGATGCTTTTATTAGCGCCTTAACAGCTTTGCAAGCAGACGTATTTGTGGTGGTCGCTTTTCGAATGCTGCCCGATGTCGTTTGGAAGTTACCGCGCCTCGGCACCTTCAATTTGCACGCCTCACTCCTACCCGCCTACAGAGGTGCTGCACCCATCAATTGGGCGCTCATCAATGGCGATACTCAAACGGGAGTCACCACCTTTTTGATCAATGAACAAATTGATGCTGGTAGTATTTTACTGCAGGATAAAATTGATATCACAGCTCACATGACCGTAGGAGAACTGCATGATGCGCTCCAAGAAATAGGCGCTCGGCTCACGCTTCAAACGTGCAATGCCTTAGCTGAAGGTACCGTTAGCCCTCAGCCACAAACACCCATTACAGGTAAACGCGCTTTAGCGCCAAAACTCTTCAAAGAAAATACACGCATCGACTGGAGTTTGCCAGCAGGCGAACTACACAACCTCGTTAGAGGTCTGGACCCCTACCCAGCTGCGTGGTGCACCCTTTGGTCAGTTCAAAAAGAAGCTTGGGTACAATTCAAGATTTTCAGTGCCAGTGTTACCGAACTGTCGTGCACACGCCAAGACGGCCCTGAAGGGCACAAAGAAGGCATTTTGTTTCCCTGCGGCGAACAAACCACCTTGTTAGTTAAGGAAATTCAGATGGAAGGGAAAAAGCGCATGGACGCCAAAGCTTTTATGGCTGGCAATGAGCTAAGTCATTTTACATATGCGTGCTTAAATATTTGATTTGCAAATAATTGGAAAATTGATTAGCTTGGTAAAAGCTAAATCAAGGTCATGCAAAAAAACTTACAATTTTTATGGTTGTTTTTATCGGCTTTAGCCTATGGGCAGCAAAACACACCTAGCAGCTGGGTCTTAAGTGCTGCTGTTTCTACTGAAATCCAAAAGGACAGCTTAGTTTCTGAAAAAGTAAGTACATGGATAGAACTCCAAGAAGAGCGCACCTTGTTCAGTAAGTTTTATCAAAGTAAGCAAGGGCATACACGCCAAATATTTAGTTCCGTTCCACTGCATTATTTAAGTCCGGTAGGTCAACTACTGCCCTATGAACTTTCCTATGAAAGACATGCTGATCATATTGTATTTAATAGACAAGAACACCCAATGATGCTTTTTGATGATGGTAGCTTTGGTTTAGAGATGTCGGCAAATGAGGTCATCAAAATTGGCAAGCAAACCAAGTTAAATGGTATACTTATCCAAAAAAACTGTGGTGATTTAGGTATAATTACACCCATTAAATTTCAGAATTTACCAATTGAGCAACAATTGGAATTGAGCAATGGAAAAATCGGGTTTCATTACCGTATTTCGGCAACATTAGCTTTAAATAACTCAGATCTCACGATTGAAGAGCAACTATCTCTTCCAAAAGGTTGGCAAATAGTAGATCCAAAAGACACCATAGAACCATACCTTTTTATACAAGATATGAACGGAAACAAGCGTGCATTATTGACGCATGTATTGTGTTATGACGCAAACGGACAGACAATTGCCAGCCAAATTGAAATTGAGGAAAATCTGCTGCGCATCCGCATTCCACATGAATGGATTGAAAATCCAGAACGTGTTTACCCAATTACAATTGACCCATTAATCGGAGGAATTCCTAGTGTTTGGAGTGGTGGACAAATGCCGTCTTGCTTCATGCCTGCTTATAACGAAGACAGTATACAGGTAACGATTCCTGCTGGCATCACACCTACAGGAGTATATGTAGATGCTAGTTTTTATGCCAATCCTTTTACATTTTCGACAATGTCGCAAGGTTCCATGTATTTTAGTACTTCCTGTGGTGTCTCCCAATCATTTACGGTTACAGGGGCAACAGCCGGAACAGCCGGAACAGCATATCTCGACAGCTTCAATCTGATGAATCCATTGGTTTGCTGTCTTCAGAAATCATGTAATCCGATACAATTTTGGGTGAGTATGCATCTTGGCCGAAACGCCAATGGCTCAGGTTGCAATACAAATTATATTTTGTATGATCCATTTACAACAAGTTGGCCCTTTCAAGTCGTTGTATATGGTCGTTCACCAGAATCATATGGCAACGAATGGTATACTTCTCAAACACCAATTTGCTCTAATAAATGCGAAGTTAACGCAACGGCTTATGCCCGATATGGTGTGCCTCCTTTTACTTTTTCACATCCCTGGACTAGCACTATTGGAACATCTGGGCAAAACCTAGGCTGTAATTCAGGTGCCAGCAATTATGTTTTTACTTTAACCGTTCCGAATTGTCCAATATACTGTGATTCAAGTTATACCAACTTGTCTATTCCTCCACCAATCATTGTGGATGCCTGTGGAACGTTTATTACTGGTTTACTTCCAGCGAATAAACCCCTTATTGCGGCAATTGAACCTAACCTAACTTATGATAGTCTTATTTGCAATGGTTCGCCAATTCAAATCATAAATCCACCTTGTATCTCAGATGGCGTAACTCAATTCATAGATGGGACCATACAAGGCTTTGGCGATTTCAATACGAGCGTAGGAAATTTAACAGATACTATGCTCACACAAACCTATTATTTCTTCGCAGAGCGCTTAGGTTGTAAATCAGACACGGTAGCGGCCAATATTACCATTGTTCCAAATCCAATTGCGGCTATGTCGATAGTTCCAAATCCTTTGGTTGTTGGAACTACAGGTACAGTTGGAAGTTCATCCTCAAGCACGGTCAGTACTACTTTTTGGAATCAATGGTCAAATTTAGATAGTATATGGCAATCAAATGCTGACTTTGAGGTCAGTTATGAGCAGCCTGGCGCTTATCTCTATTGTTTGAACATTAGCGATGAGTTTGGTTGTTCTGACAGTATTTGCGAGGTACTCAATGTGGTGCCTGCTACTATTGAAAATATCAATATAGTTACTCCAAATAATGATGGAACAAACGATTTTCTTTCATTTCAATATTTGGATTTTTACCCGAACACAAGTATTCAAATACTTAACCGATGGGGGCAACTTATTTTCGAATCAGGCGACTACCAAAATAATTGGAATGGAGCAGATTATACAGAAGGAACTTATTTTTACAAGCTTTATATACCCGGACTCAATAAAACCCTACAAAGTTTTTTTGTACTTGAAAAATAAGTTACTGAGGCACATTAAAAGAAATACCAAAACGCAGCGGATACACACCTGCTGTGGTGCCTTCTTTGAACATACCAAGTACAGCGTAGTTGGCAAATACACCAAAATAACCGTAACCCATACGTACCGTTGCGTCTAGCATCCAGGTATTAAGGTTGAAGGCAGATCTGGTGACGTTTTCAAATTTGTCGCCATTTTCGTAAGCACCTGTAACTCGCTGATGGCTATACATGCGCACGCCTCCAACTACTCCAGCATTGACATAAAATGACTTTTTGTAAGCATTATTCGCCGTAAAATCAAGAAGAAGGGGAACGGTGAAATAAGCAGAATAGATGGTATTTCTTTTGTAGTCTTGGTTGGTATTGGCCACTGCAAAAACGGTATCGGCATCGTGCTGTAAGATATAAGAAGAGGTGAGCTCAGTGTTGGTGAAACTAAAGCCGTAGCCAGTTGTGATGCCAAAAACTTCTTTGATCAAGGAAAACTTATGCTGGAAGGTATTGAGATTAAAAACCAAGCTTTTAGCAACGTTGTTTTCCCAGTAAGGTGTGGAAGCGAAAGCGCTATTGAGGTCTAAAAAGCCGGTCGTGTTCATTTGTACACCGAGCTCAAAACCAGCCCAATGCGCTTTATTGGTATTGTAATTCTCCTCTTCGAATTCAAAATCTTCTTCGAGATCGAGGTCGAAATCAAAAAGAATTTGCAGGCGATAAGAAGCCACTACAGCGTTGCCGTTTTCATCGGTGGCCGGAAGCCAGCGGGGCATGTTGCGTACGATATCCAGAGCTGCGCTATCTAAAAGCGCATCGTAGCCCATTTCTACAAATGGTTTGGTGACCATTCCGTCAATTGCAACTTCGAATGCCACGTAAACAGACTCGCCCCAAGGAAAGGTCTCGTTGGTGTCGGCATAAATAAAGCGCTCTACCGCCTCTTTAATGTAAAGATCCAGAGAATCTTGCCCGCCTGGAAACTGTGGTGTGGGCCGATTGGCTATGGTTGGAGATGCCAACTCCTCTACTGCTTGAATAGGAGCTGAGATTTCAATGGTTTCTGTTACCACTCGTGCACTCGTATCTACTTTTTCTACGAGCTGTGGTTTTTCCATTACTTGGGCAAACGCCTGTGTAAAACAAACAAGTGCAAGGGTAGCGACAATTTTTTTCATGTGGAGAATTTCTCCAAAGATAGAAATTTAAAATTGGATGCTCATTTTCAACAAGAAATGTCGGCCTGCTTGCGGATAGTAGAAATTTTCTGTTGTCGTTTGGCCTCCGTACATATAACTAAACGTGTAGCCGTTGTTCGCATATTGTGCATTGAAGAGGTTATTGACCAAAAACCCAAGTTCAAATGAACGTGCAAATTTTTGCTTCACCTGATAGTTGCAACTAAAGTTGGTGAAGGTAAACGGATCTAGACTTCTCTTGACATCAGAAGTATTGTCTAGAAATTGCCTAGAGACATACTTGGATTGCAGCGTAAGGGATAAGCGCTCCAGCGGCGCGTATTGAAGGCCCAGCGTTTGAATGAAATTAGGAGAGAAAGCCAAGTCGGTAGTGCCGTGTTCTATCTGAATTTGCGTGTAATACGGCGCGTCGTCTAGATAAACATCGACAAACTCTACAAAATTCAAAACTTTATTTTGACTAAGTGAAGTTGCTGCTTGAAAACGGAGTTTCGATAAAAATTGATATGCAAATTCCATTTCCAAACCTGTTCTATAACTCTTGTCCACGTTAGTACGGGTATAGCCACCTACATCATTAATTTGACCCGTTAGGACCAACTGATTTTGGTAATACATCAAAAATAAATTGGTCTGAACATTCAATTTACCTTTCTCAAAGCGATAAGCCAACTCGGTATCGAACATGCGTTCTGATAGAGGTCGATTGGCAGGTGTGCTTTCGCGGAAATCGCGACGAACGGGCTCGCGGTTGGCAATTCCAAAGGAGCCAAATAGGTTGTGTGCGCCCATGTTTTTGGCAATTGACATTTTTGGGTTAAAGAAATGATAGTTGACATTTTGTGTCACGTCGGTAAGGACTCCACTCACTTGATCTACACCTAAAAATTGATAAGCTATACCTCTGTATTGTAAGTCAAGTGTGAGGTCTAGCCCATTTTTTTGATAGTTGGTCTTCAAGTACGAACTGACCTCACTTTTGAGGGCATCGTTGTCATAGTAGCGGTCGTATATTTGGCTATTCGAAGCATACTGAGCCCAAATGAGTTCGCCAAAATGCGCGCCTGTGTAACGATTGGCTGCGCCACCCAGGGTAAATTTGAGCTTTGAATTGTACTGATAGTTCAGGCCGTAAACCAAGCCTATAAAATGGTTATCGAGCCAACGTCTTCTGATTAAGTCGGTATTGAAGATGGAATCGCCACCCATTACTACTGGTGTTAACCCGTAATCGGCTAAATCTTCACTATTGCGGTATTCTTCGTAATAACCTCGACCGTAGGTGTAGTGAGCGGCTGCATTGAAATTCAATTGAGGTGAGAGCTGATGAATGAAATGCAATTGGTAGTTGTCTTGGTTGTAATTGTCTACTTGGCCGGCATAGGTGTAGTAATTGTAAGTTCTACCAGAAGTTAGTAAGTTGGTGGTTTCTTCGGCACTCAGGCCATTGCGCGCAGCGTAGTCGAGCATGCCGAGCGAATCGCCGCGATAGCGACTTTCTGGCGTGCCATACCAAGCCTGATAGGTGCGCTCTTGACCCGTAAGCACCACTGCCTTCCAAACAGATTTATCGGTCAGATACGTTGCGGTGAGGCCCATTGATTTTAAGTTACTTGTGGCTCTGTCTAAGTAGCCATCGGAACGAATTTCAGAAACTCTGGCATCTAAAGAAAAGCGCTTGTTGAGCAAACCAGTACCCGCTGATAAGGTGCCGCGCAGGGTACCAAAAGAACCTCCAGAAAGATCTATTCTGGCGTAGGGATCGGTTCTTAAGTTGTTGGTTTTGATATTGACACTGGCGCCAAAGGCGGCGGCACCGTTAGTCGAAGAACCAACGCCGCGCTGTACCTGAATATTTTCTACAGAACCGACAAGATCGGGCATATTGACCCAATAGACGTCGTGCGATTCTGGGTCGTTGACCGGCACGCCATTAATGGTGACGTTGATACGGCTTGCATCTACGCCACGAATGCGCAAACCACTGTAGCCTATCCCAGCCCCTGCGTCACTGGTAGTAACAACCGAAGGCGTAAACTCCAAGAGCGTAGGCATGTCTTGGCCAAAATTTTTGGAATTCAGGGTGGTTTTGGTTACAAGTGTATTGTTAGGTGCATCTTTGGCGCGCAAGCCATTGACTACGATGCCTTCAACATCTTGAATGCGACGGGTGGTGTCGTATTCTTTCGTTTTTCCAACCTGAGCCATAGCTATATGACCACTCATTAAAATAAATAGAAAAGATCTTGTTTTCATTTTTGTTAAAAAATTAAACAAGAACAAGGGGCTAATTCTTGGTAGTTCTGTACAATTAGCGCGTCATCTTCCCTTCGCTGGCATTATCCAAATCAGGTTCAATGGGTATGTTCTCAGCCTTCACGGCACCCCTTAGAGACGGTACAAAAGTAAGAGATTCTTCAGCAACATGAACCAACTCATTTAAAAAATTGATTTTAGCACGCTATAAGGAGAATTTATATGCTTGCTGCAACGAGTTTTGCAATTTGAACTGCATTTGTAGCGGCGCCTTTGCGCAAGTTATCGGCAACAATCCACAAATTGAGCGTGTTGGCCTGGCTTTCGTCGCGGCGAATGCGCCCCACAAAAACGTCGTCTTTGCCTTCTGCAAAACGCGGCATTGGGTAGTCGTAAGCAGCAGTATTATCTTGAAGTGTAATACCTGGCGTTTGCGAAAGCAGCGCTCGGACTTCTTGCAAATCAAATTCGTTTTCAAAAGAAATATTGACGGCCTCAGAATGGCCACCCACCACGGGCACACGCACTGCCGTAGCCGTTACGTTGATAGTTGGATCGAGGATTTTCTTGGTTTCGTTGGTGAGCTTCATCTCTTCTTTGGTATAACCGTTGTCGAGGAAAACATCGCACTGCGGAATACAGTTTTTGTCAATTGGATATTTATACGCCATCTCGCCTTCGACACCCGCTCGTTCGTTTTGAAGTTGCTGCACGGCTTTCACGCCTGTGCCGGTAATCGATTGATAAGTAGAGACCACCACGCGCTTGACACCATACTTGCGGTGCAGCGGCGCCAAAACCATGACGAGCTGAATTGTACTGCAGTTTGGATTGGCAATAATGAGGTCTTCTTTCGTAAGGAGGTGTCCGTTGATTTCCGGAACGATCAGCTTTTTTGTTGGGTCCATGCGCCAAGCAGAACTGTTGTCTATTACGACTGTCCCTTTTTCGGCAAAACGAGGCGCCCACTGCAAAGAGGTATCGCCACCGGCTGAAAAAATCGCGATGTCTGGCGCAGCAGCTACTGCATCGGCGAGTCCAATGACAGCATATTCTTTGCCCTGGTACGTTATTTTTTTCCCGACGCTGTTTTCGGAGGCAACCAAGAGTAATTCAGTAAAAGGAAATTGTTGTTCGGCCAGCACTTCTAACATCACTGAACCAACCATGCCGGTGGCCCCTACTACAGCTACTTTCATTTTGCGATTTTTTTTACAAAAATAAACTTTGTTTGCCATGCGACTCTTCCCGATATTAATTTTCCTGTTTTCTGCCTGCACACCCCGACCGGTGCTTACCCAAGTTTACGACGATTTCCACGACCAAAGTCTGTTTCAAGGCCTGTTGTGGGGCGGCGATATGGGCAACTTTACAACGAATGCTAGTCGCCAACTACAATTAAATGGTCTTGGAAACGAAAGTAGTTCTCTGTTTTTTATGCCTACAATTCTGCAAACAAGCTGGGAGTGCAGCTTTTGGTTACGGCTCAACCTTAGCCCCTCCAGTCTCAATTTTGGACGCTTTTATTTTTTTGCGGACCAAAGTGACCTGCTATTGGCGTCCAACGCACTTTATTTGGAGTTTGGCGAAGCTGGTAGCCAAGACGCTCCAAAATTATTTGGCCGGCAAAACGGAATCGATAGTTTGCTGGCGGTGGGCCCAGCTGGCAGCATTGCGGCCGCTTTTCAGTTATTCTTTACGTTCAAGTGCAACAATGGCGCCTACACCCTCGAAACGCGAACGAGTATGGCGGCCGCAAGCAACCTGTGGTTGTCAGGGCAGTTGCCCTGGCTGCCAGCTTGGCCCTATGCAGGCCTTGCCTTTGTGTATACCAGCAGTAACTCACAAAATTTTTACTTCGACGACTTGTATTTTGGACCAGTCATAGAACCTACTACTCCGGCTATCATTTTTACTGAGCTCATGGCAGATCCCGAACCAGCACAAAGCCTGCCCAACACAGAATACATTGAGCTTTACAATGCCAGTTCGCAAGCCCAACAACTCAATGGATTAAAACTCAGTGATGCAAGTAGCAGTTGCACGCTCCCTTCTTTTTGGTTGCAGCCGGGTTGCTACGCAACGCTTGTTGGCACGGGCAAGAGTGCGGGTTTTGATCCAACAAAAACTATTGAAGTGACTGCTTTTCCAAGCTTCAACAACAGTGGTGAACCATTAGCATTAACTGATCCGTTTGGTTCACAGATTGACCTCATCCATTACAACCTTAATTGGTACCAAGATACTTCCAAACAAGAAGGCGGTTTCAGTTTGGAGCGCTGCTCCTTGCAAGACCCCTGTTCCGCTGCCGATAACTGGCGGGCTAGCCAAGCGGTACTAGGTGGCACACCAGGTCTTGCCAATTCTGTACTCACCACCTTTCCAGACACCTTAGCTGCTCACCTCCTCTTTGCCGAAGTACGCGATAGCAATATTGTCGCATTTGGGTTTTCAGAACCCATGGACAGCGCAAGCTTGGCGCAAGCTGATATTGCTTTTTCTGAAAACACAGGGCTTTTCTCACGATCGGTGCTACCCTTTCAGCAATTGCAAGATGGAGCACAATTAGTGTTGCTCTTTGATCAGGGGCTTCCCAAAAGCAAACCAATAGATGTCAACTTATCATTACTTTTTGATTGTTGGGGGAACCAAAGCAACCATCAAACCACCATTATCCGTTACGAAGAACCGACCATCGGCGAGCTCTGCATCAATGAAATATTATTCGACCCACCAAACAATGGCTCAGATTTCATAGAAATTTACAACAAGAGCAATAAATACCTCAGTTTAGCGCAGTGCAGCATCGGCAACGGACTAGCAACTTATGCAATTGAAAAACCAACCATCGCACCTCAAGCATACTTGGCGCTTTGCCCCGACACGAGTTTCTTGCTGGATTACTATCCGCTCACAAACTCCGCACAAATGGCCACACAAACGCTGCCTTTCTTTTATAACGACAGCGGAACCTGCGCGCTTTATTGCAGCGGTCTTCTCATAGATAACCTGCATTATGAGTCTGCTTGGCATGCGCCGTTGCTAGCAGACACCGAAGGTGTGAGCTTGGAAAGGCTAGATCCAACATTGCCAACGCAGTACGCTCAAAATTGGTTTTCAGCAGCTCAAAGCGTTGGTTTTGCCAGCCCAGGCAGAGAAAATTCACAGCAAATTGGCTCCAAACAAAAGGGTGCTTTGTACTTGGTTAACCCTGAATTTAGCCCAGATCAAGATGGTTACCATGATTTTCTTGAAATCCAATACGAATTGCCTGCGCCCAACATGTTGGTTCAGGCTACCATTTACACAATGGGCGGACAATTAGTTAAACAACTCTGTATCAATGAACTATTTGGAACCAAAGGTCTGTTGATCTGGGATGGCAGCACCGAATATGGCTCGATTGCCAACACTGGAATTTACATTCTAGAATTCAAAGCCTTTTCAACAGACCCAAGTTTATTTTTTAATCGCAGGTTGAGTTTTGCGCGCTGTATTAAACACTAAATTTGACTTAAACTAATCCACATGAAAAATCTGATTTTTGCACTTATTTGTATCTGCTCATTTTCTGTTGTGGCTCAACGCTACACGAGTTCGCTTGGTTTAAGAGGAGGTAGCCCGGGTGTTACCTATTTAAATGCAAAATATAGAATCAACCAACAAGCCTATGAACTCGGAATCGGGGGGAATACTGGTTCAGTTTGGGTGCACGGCAATGCGTACTACCAAAATGAACTCAACGATATTCTAGATTACTATTACGGTTTTGGTGCCAATGTTGGAATAGGTGATATGAGTAAGTTTGAAACGAATTATTCTGGCTTAGGCCTTGGCGCAAGTGCCGTAATTGGTTTGGAACACACCCTAGAAGATTTCCCGTTAAACGTTTCTATTGACGTAGGGCCTAGCCTTTATGTACTTCCTCGTTTGCAATTTGGCTTTGCATGGGCATTAAGCGTGCGGTATGTCCTCCACTAAAATCGATTTTTCACCAGGATCCAAAAACTGGATTGCCAAATTCTTTGAGCTCCTCGAAAAAGGTGTTTTCAGCATTGACCAAGACCTCATTCATCAAAAAGAAGCGAATCTTACCCATTTTATCTCGCACCAAACAGGCCTTATCTATGGAACGGCCAAATCTTTTATTTTCTCGAACACCTTAGAAAAAAGCAAGTTCAATTCTGACGAACAACTCGAATTACTGCTTTTTGAAACACTGCTTTTTACCTATATCAGAAAGCAACAGAGAGACGTTAGTCAAAAAGAATTCATTCAAACGCTTCTATCCTTTTACAATGGTTTTGAAGGTTCAAGTTTACAAGAGCGTCTATCATTTAAACTCGCTAAGAACCCAAATAAAAAACTCGAAATTTTGCTCTCTTCAAGGGTTGGCATCAAAAGTTCTTTTCTCGGCGCAAACTACTGGCTCAAACACCTCTCGAATGCTTTTATCTTTTTGGATGTCATCCTTTTTCGTGCCTTTTTAGAGGGTGAACAAACGCCATTTCCTAAAAATTACGAGCGCTATACTTCTTCGGTTTTAAATGGCCTGATCTACGCCGCCCATATTAATGTCAAGATCGATGAAAAAGAAAAGAAAATTTTATCCCATTTTATTGCTTCTGCAGCTTTGTCTCACACTTTAAAAAAAGCTTATTTAGAACGGATTAAAATTGGCATCCCACTCAAACTGCTGCAGCAAGAATTAGTCGAAGATCACCTTTTAGCCCAGATTACTTATGAGTTTGGTCATTTATTGCTTCAAAGCACACATATCATTACCCCAAGCGAACGACTGAAATTACAGGCGCTTGGCAGTGTACTTCAGATGAACGAAGCCCAAATGTTGGTTTCCGAAGAAATGAGTACCGCCTTTATTACGCAAAGTGGCCCCCAAGAATTGTTGGTTTATAAACAATCTACCGAAGCGAGCTTTGCTTACAAAGAAACGAGCAAGCGTTGGTTGCGCATCATTGGTCGCAACCGCGATCGCATGCTGACCGAAATGCGCGAGAGCAAAGAGCTCATGGCCCTCTTGCAGAAATCTACCAAAGAAGAACTCAGCCCAGAAGAAAAAGAACAAGTCAAGGGCCAATTCTACGACATCTTGAAATCCATGCCGTCTTTGGCCCTGTTTCTTTTGCCTGGAGGCAGCCTACTCCTACCGATCGTCATGAAACTCGTGCCGGAACTCATCCCCTCTGCTTTTAAAGTCAATGAAGTAGAGAAAAAACACCCAGAAGATGAATTGTAAAATACACATCCATTTACTCAACGAGCTGTATTCACAAGAACTTGCCGATGCCCAACACGGTGGCAAGGAGTCAGCAGACAATCTACGTTACGAATGGGAAGACGAACTTGAAATCACTACAGCTGTAAGTGAAGTACTCGAAAAATCAGACGCAACCTACACCTTGGCTGGCTACGACGAAAACGACGCGCTCTTTTCCTACGACATCGAACAAATGCATCTCTTTGAAATCCATTCTGAGGAAAGCCCGGTTACAATTGTTGGTGCATCCAAGAGCATTGTAGATCATTGCACGCATGCAACTGATGCCAACGGACACTCCATACGCATTTACCTCAAAGATTACGAGCCCATGGCCAATCCGGTTCCTGGTATTTTCATCGCCTCCAAAGCCTTTCCAAAAGCCCTGATCCGATGATTGAGCTGCGTTGCATTGAACTGACCTACCAAAAACCAGTACTCAAGGCGCTGCACTTTCAGGTGCGCCGCGGCGAAATTCTGGGTCTCGTCGGCAAAAGTGGCGCCGGAAAATCTTCATTGCTTAAAATTTGCGCCGGGCTCCAAGACCCCGATGCAGGGGAGGTTTGGATAGACGGCAAAAAACAAACGCCAGTCAGACACCTGTTGGTACCCGGTTTTGAAGGTTTGGCAATTGTCAATCAGGATTTCAAGCTCGATCCGTACCATACCGTTGAAGAAAACATCCGCGAAGCGATTTTACACTGGCCCTATGCCAAACGCGACAAACGCGTCCAGAAACTACTGCGCTTGTTTGGCCTCAAGGAAATTAGCCTCACCAAAGCGCATCTCATCTCAGGTGGTGAGCAGCAGCGCGTGGCCATTGCTCGTGCCATAGCAGATCAGCCCAATTATTTGTTGCTAGATGAACCTTTTGGGCACCTTGACGCCCATTTGCGCCAAAAACTCAGCAGCCACCTCATGGACCTCCGCGACGAAGAAGATACGGGTATCATTTTAGTTTCACACGAGGGTCAAGATGTGCTTGGACTTTGCGACCACATCTCTATTCTTCAAAATGGGAAGCTATCCAAAAAATATAAACCAGAAGAGGTTTATTACCACTACAAAGCGCCGGAACGCGCCAGGCTTTTTGGGCCGCTCAACACCTTAAAAATGGACCAAGAACTTCTTCATTTTAGGCCCGACGAATACAAAGTTTCAACATCCGGAATTGCAGTTCGTTTCGAGAAAGCACTATTTGTAGGGGGCCTTTATCACAATTATGTAAGAAGCGAACACAACGAGCGATTATTGCTTTACGCCTTTGATAAATTAACTGATATCCAAGCTATTGAAATCCACAAAAAATAAGAAAGGCACCATACGCCTCCTGCTCAAAGCTTTCTGGGATGCCCTCAAAGAATATGTTCAAGAAGGGGCTTTTCACCACGGAGCTGCGTTGGCCTATTATACCTTATTTGCGTTTATTCCGATCATTTACCTAACGACTTCAATCTATGGGCGCATCATTGGTCAAGACAACATGCGCCAAATTGTCTCCTCATTGCTCAAATCAGGCCTCGGGATTCAAGATAGCGGATCCATTCTTCAGCTTGTGGATAGCATGTCTATCGAAAAACCAAATTTCTTTCTTGAATTAGTGAGTGTTGGTGTCTTGCTTTATACTTGTTCGGCCTTCATGATTTCGCTCAAGCGAAGTTTGAATGAATTTTTCAATGTCAGCAAAAAAAGCCGAGAAGAATCCAATCTTTTCATGGAAATCATTGGCTTTCGCTTTGTTGGGGTGATCCTGCTTGCCGTTTTTGCGCTGGTCATCATCCTCTTTTATTTTCTGCAAGTATTTATCTTTTCAGCCATCACCAACTGGCTTCATTGGAACAATGGCTTTGTCGATTTCTCGCTACAAGCCTTGCAAATCATCCTTACCCTGCTTTCGAATGTGTTGATATTCACCTTGATCTTCAAATACATGCACAATGCAAAGGTAAGTTGGCGCGTAGCCCGCGATGGCGCAATCGCAACCTCACTCCTTTTGTACTTCAGCCAATGGCTCATCGGTTACTATTTGCAACATTACTTTATTATGGGAAAATTAGGCGTAGCGAACTCCATTTTCATCATGCTCGCTTGGGTGCATTATTCAGCTCAAATTGTATTTTTTGGTGCCCAATACACCTATCAAATTGGAAAGGTGCTCAACGACCGCATCAAGTCTAATGCTAAAGAAACGACGGCGGCTTCCTGAATTCAAGTTTCGCATCTTTAAAAATGCTAGAAGTATTTCGGATGGTCAGTAAGAAACTCTTGTTACCACCGATAGGCACGTAATAAAAAGATAGCGCCCAGCAGTGCATGTTGCGGTTCAGAGAAAAATAAGCGTTGGTCAGGCGCGCTTCTTGCACATTAAAGTTAAGGTTACCCGACAAATTCCAGCGCTTGGTAAAACTGAGGTCTCCGCTGAGCACTAAAGTCTGTACAAACAACCATGGCTCAGGGTTGCTGGTGCTGATTTCCTGGTTGGCGCGAATGCCATACACATGCGACAAATTCATTTTCCAAGGAATGTCGTAATACACCGCGCGCTCTGGGTGCAACGCATAGTAGTTGTAGTCGGCATTCCAATCTTGCTCATTAAAGAGCGTACTGTGATCCTGGATTTTTTTACGGTCTTTTTTTGGCGCTACTACAACTGTGGTGGTAAGATTAGTGGTGGTAAGCCTTCCCAATTGTTGCGCATTTTGCCAAGCGTAAACACCTGTTGTTGCGCCTGTAGCATTCCAAGCATAGGGGCTCCACTGCGCATTTGACACAAAATTGATCCAGTTGGCTGGGCTGATGCGCAAGTTCAGTGCTAAATCAGAAAGCTGCATGGAGTCTTTAGTGAAGTCGTAGTTGCCCGTTATTGAAAACTGATCAATGAGGCGTATTTTCTTGTAACCCGTTAGGGTATCTTGAGCAGACTTAAACTTGAGCTCTGCGGTATTGTTGATCCCAAAGGTGAGCAAAGAGGCTTCGCGAACAGAACCGACTTGATAAATACTGCGCTCAAACGGAGAATACGAAATAGGCGCTTGATTTGGGCCGACATTTGCTGTTACGAGCGGATTCCAGCCTGGCGTATAGCGGTAGCCAATATTGGGTGTCATGAGGTGACGCAAACGCGCTTGCTTGGGGCCCACAAAACGGTAATATCCATATAAAACTGTTGTGGCCGTTAGGCTAAAGTTGAGCTCATGACGCATGGCCATTTGACGAAGGGTGTCTGTTAGTGTTTTGTTCTCGACGGGGTCGTAAGACTTGACAATTTGCTGAAAATTGATCTTGTTGCCGTAGTTCAAGCTCGGATTGATTTTCACGGCATTTTTAAACAAACCCGTATTGGTTTGGATACTGATGCCTTGGCTCACTCCATTCATGAGGCGTTGGCTGATGGCATTGAAATCGCCATTTGTGAGCAAGGAGTCTGCAAATTGCGAGCGGTTTTGCCCTTCGAAATTATAGGTGACCCCAATGCGTTGGATGGTTTTTTTCCAGTTTTTATCGGCGGTTTCAAAAACGTCTTTAAACGGAAAAACACGCGTCACATTCACGTTGAGCACCGGGCTCATTAAGGAAATATTTTTGGCAATGGAGTTTTGACGCAAAGACATCTTTAGGCCGGTGTTGATTGGTTTTCCGGGGAAGTTGCGCGCCAAATTGATATCCGAATTAAAGGAATTGGAGAAATATTCGGGGTTAATGGGATCGAGGGAGTTTTTGGATTGGTTGTCGGAGATGAAATTGACACTAGACGAGAAATCCCAGAACGGATTGGATTTTGGCGCCTTGCGGTGGGTCCAAGAGACCGTCACTTTATTGCGTTTGTCATTGGTCGGGAAACCACTATTGAACTGCTGAAAACCCAGTGATAGGCGCCCGGTATAGCCGTAGCGTTTGGCGTAATCGAGGTCGTTGCGCAAACCCCAAGAACCACGGCTGTATAAATTGGCATACACAGAAGTTTGATAGCGCTCAGAAATAGGGAAATACCAACCGAGATTCTGAAAACCAAAACCATAGGCCGAAAGCGGTATAAACTCCGGAAACAACAAACCTGATGTGCGTTCTTTTTGATTGGTTGGAATAAACGCAAATGGCAAACCGAGCGGCGTTGGAATGCCCGATACCCATAAATTCATGGGGCCGGTAACGATGCGCTCATTAGGCACCAGCACCCCTTTGCTCAACTGAAAATGGTAATGTGGTTCTTCTAAATCGCAGGTAGTGAGTACACCTTGGCGCAAATGTAATTCTTCATTGGCCTGGCGCTTGGCTGTTCCCATTTTGAAATAAAATTCGTCCTGTTTAATGGCAAGTGCCTTGATGTACGCTTTTTGCGTTTTGTAATTCATCTTGAGGGTCTCGCAACGAATGGTTTCTGAGCCTTCGGTGAGCTCCGGAAACTCGACTTTTGTCCCCAAGCTATCGACCCGATAACTGGCTTCTACTTGGTTGGAATCGATATCGATGAGGATGTAACCTGCCTTGAGCGAGAAACCTTCACTTTGCACCTCGGCGTTGCCATAAAGATAAATTCTGCGCAATTTGACGTCGTGCACAATTTTTTGACTTGCCTTGTAAGTAACAATTTCATTGAGACTTTCCCCATTGACATAAAGGGTGTCTTGGGCTGTAACCAATACCTTAGTGCACATTATTAACAATGTGGCGAAGAAAAGTTGTAAAAAGCGCTGGCGCTGGCTCAAGATGCTTACTTAGATTTGTAATATGCAGGAAAAACGTACAAAGCTACCAATTTTCAATGGCTTGCAAAAAAACGCGCTTAGTGTCTTTTTATTGGCCGCGCTCGTTTTATTTTCAAGCGCAGCAACTTGGGCCCAAAGCAGCAAAATTAAAACCGTAGTAATTGACGCCGGTCATGGCGGCCACGACCCCGGTTGCCACGGCGCTCAAAACAACGAAAAAGAAGTTTGTTTATCGATGGCCCTCAAGCTGGGCGCGCTCATCAAAGAACGCTACCCAGACATCAAAATCATTTACACCCGCAGCACCGACGTATTCGTAGAGCTTGCAGAGCGCGCCAACATTGCCAACCGCAATAACGCCGATCTTTTTATTTGTATCCACGCCAATGCAGGCAGCACCACTGCTTATGGCTCTGAAACGTACGTTCTTGGTTTGCACCGCACCGACGCCCAACAAAAAGTAGCCGAAAGAGAAAACGCGAGTATCGCACTAGAAGACGACAAAGGCGCCAAATACCGTTCCTACGACCTCACGCCCGACGGTATCATTGCCCTGCAATTTCAATTGGCGGTGTTTCATAGGCAGTCCATTTTGTTTGCAGAAATGATCCAAAAAGAGTTCAAGCGCATTGGGCGCTATGACCGCGGTGTCAAACAAGCAGGTTTTTTAGTGCTCTACAAAACCACCATGCCAAGCGTCCTGATCGAAACAGCATTTTTGCCCAACCCTACCGAAGAAAAATTAATTGGGACAGCAGAAGGGCAGCAAAAAATGGCGCAATCGATGTTTCAAGCATTTGTCAATTATAAAAATGCAACCGAAGGCAAAACCGTAGTGGGCGGAACCACCGCGCAACAAAACAATATCGATACCCGACCAGCAGAGAGTAATCCACCCAAACCAGTAGAAATACCTAAAGAAACTGTAAAAGAACAAGGATTGGTATTTAAAGTGCAAATCGAAACCTCTAACAAGGCCATTTCGACTAAATCAAGCCACTTTAAAGGATTGGAAATATTTGAATATCAAGACAATACACTCTTTAAGTACTGTGCAGGATCTTTTGCTAACGACCTCCAAGGAGCCAAAAATTACAAAAACGAACTCATTCAAATGGGCTTTACCAACGCTTTTGTGGTGGCTTTCCTCGATGGAGAACGCATCAGTATTGAAAAAGCCATTAAATTAGCAGAAAAAAACTAGCTTGAAATTCTCCAAAGAAATCAAAGCAGCGCTCATTGCGCTCGTGGCCATAGTGGTGCTCATTGCCGGAATCAATTTCCTTAAAGGCAATAGCTTCTTTGGTGGAGACGACGTCTACACCGCCTATTTTCCGAATTCTGGCCAATTAATGGTCTCTTCTAATGTTACGCTCGACGGTGTAGAAATCGGAAAAGTCCTGACTATCAAATCGAATCCTACTGGAGACTCTCTGCATAAAGTCAAAATGACTTTCAATATCCACAATTCTGACATTCGCCTGCCCAAGGGAACCATCGTCGAAATTGGTTCTTTAGACTTCTTTACCAAAGCCCTCGTTGTACATCTGCCAACAGCCGGAAACGGCACCTTCTACAAAGTTGGGTCTACCATTCCAGGCCATGTATCGGTTGACATGGTTACCCAAGTAAAAGCCTACGCAGACCCCATTTCTCAGAAATTGCAAACCATGATGCTATCCGTAGACAAAATGGTCACCTCCCTCACCTCATTCTGGGACACCACTGCAACCTCAGAATTAGAAGGCAGCCTCAAGCAAGTCAAACTCACCATTAAAAAATTGGGGAATGTTGCCGACGAACTGCAAGGTTTTGTGGCGTCGGAACGCGCACAATTTGGCAAAATCATGGACAACGTTGAGGCCATTACACTCAATTTACGCAAGAGCAACGACCAAATTACAGGCATACTCGGCAACGCACGCAAAATAACCGATGAGCTCGTTACCGCTGACTTCAAAGGCACTATTTTAGAAGCCCAAACCACCCTCAAGAAATTCAATATGGTCCTGTCTGAAGTAGAAAAAGGCCAAGGCACACTCGGTAAACTCATCCACGACGACAAACTTTACGCTGAACTCGTTGCCACCAACAACGACCTCCAAAATTTAGTAAAAGACCTCGAGGCACATCCTGAGCGCTACGTGCATCTCTCCTTAATTGGTGGCAAAACCAAAGGATTGCAACTTTCTAAGCAAAACGAAGACAAGCTTCTCAAAATATTGGACAGCTTGCCAGAATAAACATTTCACATGCAACAACTCATTTTTGGCGTACTTACGCTCGCAAGTTTTGGTTTTTTTGCATTCAACCTCCGCAAAATTGCCCAAAATATCCACATGGGCTTGCCCCTAGACCGCTCTGATCGCAAAGCCGACCGTTGGCGCACCATGCTTTTGGTGGCACTTGGTCAAAAAAAAATGTTCACGCGCCCCATTCCCGCGCTTTTGCATTTGGCCTTGTACGCAGCTTTTGTCATCACCCAAATTGAGCTCATCGAAATTTTAGTTGATGGGATCAGCGGCTCACATCGTTTCTTCCAAGAAAGCCTCGGTGGGTTTTACACCTTCATGATCAGCTTCATTGAGGTATTGTCTGTTTTAGCATTTATTGGCACTGTCGCCTTTTTGGCCCGACGCAACATGCTCAAACTACCGCGTCTCAACATGAAAGAACTCGCAGGCTGGCCTACACAAGATGCCAACCTCATTCTTGTGTTTGAACTCATGTTAATTAGTTTCATTTTCACCATGAATGGCGCAGATGAAGTATTGCAGTCTTATAGGGGCAATTCGAATGGTTTTGCCATTAGCTCTTGGCTAGGGCCTATTTTATTTGACGGAATAAGCAACCATTCGTTGCATATTTTAGAGCAAATCGGTTGGTGGGGCCACATCATCATGGTTTATACCTTCATGAACTACTTGCCCTATTCAAAGCACCTGCACATCTTTATGGCTTTTCCGAATACCTATTATTCCAAATTAGAGCCAAAAGGACAGTTTAGCAACATGCAAAGCGTGACCAACGAGGTGAAACTCATGCTCGACCCCAACGCCGATCCATATGCCGCCCCTGCTGCAGACGCTGTTCCTTCGCGCTTTGGCGCCAAAGACGTCACCGACCTCAGCTGGAAAAACCTCATGGACGCCTACAGCTGTACCGAATGTGGCCGTTGTACGTCTGCCTGCCCGGCCAACACCACTGGCAAATTGCTGTCACCGCGCAAAATCATGATGGACACCCGAGACCGCATGGTAGAACTCGGCGACTACAAACGCAAAAACGGCAACGACACCGAAGACGGCAAAAGCCTTTTGGGTAACTACATTACCGAAGAAGAACTTTGGGCCTGTACCAGCTGCAATTCTTGTGTGCAAGAATGCCCGGTTAATATCGATCCGCTTTCCATCATCATGGATTTACGTCGCTTTTTAGTGATGGAAGAATCGAAAGTACCTACCGAGCTCACCGGCATGCTCACCAACATTGAAAACAACGGTGCACCATGGCAATTTGCGCCAACCGAACGCATGAATTGGGCCAACGAAGACTAAGCCAAAAAAGACCACGCAATGAGTATACAAGTACGCACAATGGCCGACATGATGGCCGCCGGAGAAAGCCCAGACATCCTATTTTGGGTAGGTTGCGCCGGATCCTTTGATGACCGCGCCAAAAAGATCACCAAGGCACTCGTTAAAATCCTCAATCACTGCAAGGTCAACTTTGCGGTATTAGGCACCGAAGAAAGCTGTACTGGCGACCCCGCTAAACGTGCAGGCAACGAGTTCACTTTTCAGATGCAAGCGCTCATGAATATTGAGTTGCTCAATGGCTATGAGGTCAAGAAAATTGTAACGGCCTGTCCGCATTGCTTCAATACACTCAAAAACGAATATCCTGGCTTGGGCGGCACTTATGAAGTTATTCACCACACCCAACTGATCCAAGACCTCATCAATACTGGCAAACTCACCCTTGCCGACAACGGTACTTTCAAAGGTAAGAAAATCACCTTCCACGATCCGTGTTACCTCGGACGCGCCAATGACGTTTATGAGGCGCCGCGCGAACTCATCGAAAAGCTCGACGCTGCACTCGTAGAAATGAAACGTTGTAAAACTAACGGTTTATGCTGTGGTGCAGGTGGCGCGCAAATGTTCAAAGAAGCCGAAAAAGGCAACAAAGAAATCAACATTGAACGCACCGAAGACGCCATTGAAACAAGTGCCAATATCATCGCAACCGGTTGCCCTTTCTGCAACACCATGATGACCGACGGCATCAAACACTTCGAAAAAGAAGAAGACGTCAAAGTCATGGACATCGCCGAACTTATCGCCAATGCAGCCGACCTCTAAGTTAGCGCCCCATTTTGGCCCCGAGTGTAGGGTTTGGGTTTTCATTGGTAGACGTGCGCTGGACGCGACTGAAACCGCCTGGGCCAACGAACAACTCGTTGCCTTTACCCAAACATGGCAAACGCATGGCAAAGCCATGAATGCATCCGGATTTGTTTTCGAGAACCACGCACTAGTCATTGTTGCCAACGAAGCAGGCGTTCAGGCCTCTGGTTGCTCTATGGATAAAATCAATCATCAAATCCGCCATATGGGCACGGAACTCGGCGTAGACTACTTTGAGCGCATGAACACATTGGTTAAAGAAAATGACCAATGGTCCCTCGCCCAATTTGACCCCTCAGAAACACGCCAAACCATCTCTGCTTCAACGCAGTTGTTGGGAGAATTGATGTAGGCATTTCAGATTTTGAAAATTGCTTTAGTTTAGCAACATGTATCAGATAAGTTTCAGCGAAGACCAGCGGCAAATACATTTACAGCTTTCTAATCACAAAGCTCCTTTCGTAGGACGCCTTTTTGCACTGTTCCTTTGCCTCCTTGCGCTCCTCTTACCAATTATATTTTTTGCATTCTCGCGCACAGGTGACGAAACCCAACAGCCATTACATTTTGGGTTTTTCATTGTTTTTGCCCTCATGGCAGGCGTTTCATTTTATTTTTTGCGCTTATTTCTTTGGAACTCCTTCGGAAAAGAACATTTGATCATCAAGACCAACTCACTTATCCATTATTTCGATTACCGTTGGTTTGAAAGTCAAAAAAAGAGCTATAAACTACCAACAGAAGCTACCGACAATGCGTTTGAAATTCATCTAAATACCAGCTCCAACAACTGGTCTGCTCAAAAAGATACCTACCCGCTCACACTACGTATTCAAACTGTTGAAATCAAGTCCACCGTTCAAATTACTATTTCTGAATTTCAGCAACTCAGAGACGAACTGAATGGTCTGAGGGTGTAATTACTCAACTCATTCGCTCTATTTGTTGTTTCGCATTGTCGCTTACAACCAAGGCATATTTCATTTTTCGATGAATTTTGAAATAAGCTCATTCTTAACTTCTTGCCAATCTGAATAATGATGAGCACTATTATTGTGATCGCTTAACGCGTTATCAAGTTGTTTTTTTTGCCAATCCGGAAGCAAATCTTGCTCACTTGATACTTCTATCCCTAATTGTTTAGCGAGTTCAAGAAAAAGATTAACTTTTTGGTCTGGTACTTTGAATGTAATCTCTTTCATTTTTTCAGATTTAGGAACTTAGAAGCAACAACTTGGAATTCAATTTTATAATACAAACTGATTCAAATAAAAATTATTGTTTTACTTTAGTAAAGATACAAAATCTAGCTTCTTTCTCCATCCTTGATGAAATTCTACATCCTCTTCTTTGTTATGCTCTTTTCAATCCTCGGGTTAATTGTTTTGGGCTTTTTCATTTGGGCAATATCTAAACTTCATGTTTAAGCATACCGAATTTATATCTCCTAAAAACCTTGATGCCATAGAACTCACATCTTTGAGAGAACAGATTTCTGAATTCCAAAATGGGCATTCAAAAGAAACGACAAAAGGCGTTCAAATTGCATGTCAAATTGACTTCTTATTTGAAGGCGAGCAAAATCGTTTAAAATGTGCTTACCAATTAACTCAACCTTTCAAAATACTTTTAATTGCTTCACTTGCTTTTCATATTTGTGTAGCCGCAACCCTTTACATTTTGTACCTCAACAACTTTTATCCAAGTACACATTTTCTTTTTAAAGCAATGTTCATTTTACCCATTTTTGGATTACTAACCTCATTGGTACTAAAAGCAAGTTTTAATCAAAAGGTAAAGGAGTTGTCGAGATTTATTCAGGTTGAATTGAAAAAACAGAAAATTTGAAGTCAAGAAAAATAATAGCCTTTACCATAGGTATACTTCTATTGTCATTTATCATCTTTCCATATTTGAAGCCAGAAAAGAAAACGCATACTTTCTATACAATTTATCAAATAGATTATAAAGAAAAACACAAAAGACTGGAAATCTATGCGCTTGATCACTACAACTTTACGACGGTCAGTTATTCTGGAAATGGATGGCAAAAGTTCGATTCCGTGATTTACAAGAGAAAAAAAGATTATACCGCATGCTTTGTCTATTTGGCGAAATATGTCCGCAAAAATGAAAACGCAGTTCGGTTCAATCAATTTAAATTTGAGCATGCTTACCGTTACTATAGTAAAGATTTAACTGTAAGTCGCGTCATACAAAATGAAAGAGGTTATCAAAAATTAGTTACCAAAAGTAATCGTTAGGAGATTTGATTCCTGCCGATAGCGAAGCATAAAATATCGAGAAAATAGAAAATGAAAAAAGCACATCTTTCCAACTTCATAAAGCTTGTCATTTTAAACCTGCTCTTTTTAAATTCAATTTTGAATAATTCTTTGGGTTGGGCTCAAAATATCCAAATAGGTTATCAAAATCTCATTCTCAAAGGCCCTTTAACAAGGGAATTAGAGCCTAAGGCAAGCCCCCGCGATATTGAAAAAAGCAAGTGTGATACATGGCAACTTCATCCAAATGACCTAGAAGGTATCCTAGGAAAAATGACAATAGTGAGTCCGGTTGAATGGAATGCAATCTGCTACAATTATCCTTGCTACTATACCGGCAAGGTTTCAAATGGCCAAACAACCTACGACATGCGTATCAATGCAGCTTCGTATATTATACTCGAGAACAAAGAACAAACCCTCATTTTTGCAGCTAAAGAAAAATTACCTATTTTCAAAACTGCCTGTAATTGTTGCGAGTAATGTACAAATTCATCCTCATTCTTTTCTTCCTCTATGGTTGCGAGGTCACCACAGACAACAAAAGCTTGTTGACCAACAATAATTGCAAATTTTGGCATTTGCCCGATACAGGATTAAAAAGTAAGGAACGGATTACCATAAAAAATCAAGCAACTAACAATGGATTTAATTGGTGAAGTATTATGGTTTCTAATGTTCGCGACACCGCTGCTAACCGTTCCATTGGTTTTGTATTACAGCAGGCAGAAAGTGGTGATAAGAATTCTTCTTGGTCTCCTTTGCGCTTTTATACTTTCTTATTGTCTCTATTTTTTGAGTCTGACCATTCTTTTCAGAAATGGAATGGGTCCGTGAAAACCTTTTCAACATGAGCCGAATACTCTTTTTTATCTTCATAGGATTGCTGATTACAAACCTAAACACGGGTTGTTCTGACCGATACAAATTTCAATTTGAACGCGGGAATAATTTTGATAGGAGGATTTTAGCGCATACTGAGCGTATTTTTCCACAGCAAAATGGAGTTGTTTTATGGGTATCTAACCCGCATGTGAGCGATCCTTTCATTCAAAAAAAAGTGTTGCTTCATTTTGACAAACATCAAAAACTATTGGATTTTAGCGACTTCAACAATGGCATTTTAACTGCAAATAAAGACCAACTCATTTGTTATTTACGCTCGGATCAAACCAAAGATGAAGTTGGATTTTTACAAACAACATACCTCAAAAATCGAATTACTGGAGATGACACCCAAAGCAATTCACTGATTGAAAGCGTAAAAGTACCCGACCGACAGCATCTTGAGTTACACATTTGGGTGTGTCCTACGGATTTGTATGCCAACTTTAAACTTGGTCAGAAAACTATATCAAAAATTGATTTCTCATTATACAGCGTGAAGAAAATTTTAAAGGTCAAAATTTCAGATTGCAGTTTTGATCAAGCGTCCAATGAAATAGGCATCAGTACAATATCAGGTCAAAATTGTTATACGAATTTGCTCCGTTTTACAAATTCATCTCAATTAAAGCAGCTGATATTACAAATCATTGCATACAACTCAAATCCGTAACCAACTGGCCTTGTAAGTGCGTACGCAATCAATTAATAGAATTTTATTTGGGGAAGCGTGAAAAAACACTAATTCCTGCAAGTGTAAGTAAAAATACTTGTTTTCAAAAGTTAGTAGATATTCCTTCTATGACCAAGATCTAAGACTTCAACAATTAAAACCCTATCGTTTATAGTATAGATAATTCTATAGTCCGCAACTCTGATTCTGTATGCTTCTCGACCTTTAAGTTTTTTATAACCCGCTGGTCTTGGTTCAATGGCAAGCTTATAGATAGACTCTTTGATTTTCGAATAATAAGGGTCCTGAATTTTTTGAAGCTTCTTAATTGCACTTCGATTGATGATTATTTGATAAACCTTCATTTCTTCGCACGTTGCTTTTCAATTAAGTCGAAAGCTTCGTCAACAGGGATTGAGGGTAAATTTGCTGCTTTAGCGGCATCAAATAATTTGATGTCATCAAGTTCTTCCAAATCCTCCATGATGGCATCGAAATCTTTTATCGGAAGAACAACCGAAATTTTTCTTCCTTTTTGATCAGTTATAAAATGTGGGTGAACAGCACGCATTCTCTGGATATGAATCATAAAACTAGGGATTTTAAAAGAAAAAAACAACCAATAAAAAAGTAGACCTTTAAATAACTCATCAAACCCGTTATTATTTCATACAAGCCAGCACCCCCGGGTAAAAGCCCTATTTTTGTGCTTGATTCAAATAAGATGGGCCTCAGTGCGTTTTTAGCCAAATCAAAAATCAATTCATGAAATTCTTTCTCTTTTTTGCCTTTTTACCTTTTTCATTTTTAGCACAAACCGTTTCGTATGCAGACGTTGGTGTTATTGTCAATTTAAATAGCCCCGAGTCTATTGAAATTGGGAACTATTTTCAGGCGGCGCGCAACATTCCGAGCCAAAATATGATCTATGTGAATGTGCCGAATACGGAAGTGATCAACGACAGTGTGTTTAATGTCTTGCGCTCACAAATTGAGGCGAGTCTACTCAATTCAGGTATTGAAAACACACTCAATTATCTGGTGACTACGAAAGGCGTTCCACTCAGAAGATCGGGCATTGATTGCCTTGTAAATCAAGGAAACGGCGATTGCGGATCAGTAGATTCTGAACTTAGTTTGATTCTAGGGACGTATGCTTCAAATATTGCCCAAAATAATGCCTTCCTTCATCCTTATTTTGACCAAAATGTACATTTTACGAGAAGTCAGTTTGGAATGTATTTAGTCACTAGACTTGATGGTTTCACGGTAGGTGATGTCAAACAAATGATAGCCCGCAGCGGACCAAATACGGCTGTGAATCCGTTGGCGTTTTTAAATGTGCTGGACCTCAACGAAGCACAAGGGGGTGACTCTATCTATTTTGCCGAGAACTATATCAATCCAGCGTTAAGTGTACTACAAGCCGAATCTTGGCTTACATTAACAGACTACAACGCTACGCCAGTCACCAATCAATCGAATGTACTTTCTTACCTTTCGACCGGCTTTGGACCGCTGCCCAACTACACGCAAAATTTTGGCTTTGTGCCCGGTTCTTTTGCAGCTTTAACCACCTGCTCCACTGCTGCTGCTTTCGATAGTGTATCTAGTTCGAATGCTACCTTTACATTATCTGATTTAATTGCACAAGGCTGCACCGCTGCCCATGGATACGTCAATTGCATCTATTTTACACAATTACTCAGGGCCGATATTTTAGTCAATCGCTACCTCGACCAAACCGCGCATTATAACCTAGCGGAGAGTT
>CANHSA010000005.1 GCA_947463345.1 Flavobacteriales bacterium | reverse complement strand
TACTTGCTGGCGTACTAAATCGCCGTAGATAGACTCATAGCAAATAATAGGCGCAAGTTTAACTTGATCTACACTCAATATTTTAGGTTCTTTTTCAATGCCCAAGGTGCCAGATGTGCCGCCATTTTCGATGGCAAGTGCCGAGAGAAAGGGAAGATAAGCCGAAAACGGAACGAGTTCTACACCTGGAACTAATTTGGATTTGTGTGCATACTGGGGCGCTTCTTTTTTGGTCAGTAGTACAGAAGAATTGTAGCTTTCGTACCATTGGCCTGTGTTTGGTATCGGTGTGCTAGCGACGGATTGCTTGGCATCAAAAATCTTGACTGTCGAGGCACCGATTAACAAATCAACTTTTGGCCATTTGCTCACTTGTTCTTGAAGTTGTTGACCAAAGGCAAAAGTGTGAAGTTTGTCTTCCAAAAAAGAAAGCGGCAAGGCCGTTTCAGGGGCAATAACGAGGTTCGTTTGAGATGTGACGTGCCGATTGGCAAGATTGATCAAAGAATCAGCGAAGGCTTCGTTACTGGCACTCGCTGCAAATTTTTCGGTATACGGATCAATATTGGGTTGGAGAACTACAGCATTTAAATAGTTAGGTTTTTTAACTGTAAAAGATGTTGCAAAGGGAAGCAGTATTTGACTGACCACAATTGGCAACAGTAAAATTCCGATGATAGTGAAAATATTTTGGTTTCTTTTGGCTACATCTCGATACACATTATATAAACGGAAGAGCAAAAGATTGACCAATAAAATCCAGGCACTGCCGCCGAGCGTGCCAGTCCATTCATACCACTGCACCCAGCCCGTGCGCACCGAGAAGTAATTACCCAACGTGAGCCAAGGCCAAGAGAGGTCCCAGCGGTGATGACCAAATTCAAATAAGATCCAGATAGGGATGAGCATCAAAAAGGAATAACGCGTATTGATTTTTCTGTCGATAAAACTCCAGGATCCAAACACAAGGGTCATGAGCAGTGCGTTCACGGTAAAAGCAAAAATACCACCGCTAATAGATGCGTTGGCCACCCACCAAGTGGTACCAATATTCCATAATAAAAAGGATAGGTAGGTCCACAATCCAAGTTTCCAAGGTTTTTTATCAGTCGCTAAAAATTGTTGTCGCAATAACAAAAGCGGTACAAAGCCAATAAATACAAAGGGCGTAAAACTACCCGTGTAGGGAAAGCTTAAAATGAGCAGTGTACTTGATAGGAGTGCGAGGAGGTAATTTTTCATTCAAGGAAGCGTCTGACCAAAATTAAGGAATATACTGAGAAACGCGCTTGCTTTTCAACTGAGAAAAAGGAAGGCATAAAAAAAGCTCCCGGTGGGGGAGCTTTTCAATGGGTTGTTATTTGTATTAAGCTTGTGTTGCCTCAAAAGGAACAACTGATACAAATGAACGATTGTCTTTCTTTTTGCGGAATTCGACAAGACCGTCTGAAAGCGCAAACAAGGTGTGGTCTTTGCCAATACCTACGTTGTTGCCTGGATGGTGTTGTGTACCACGTTGACGCACGATGATGTTTCCTGCAATGGCAGCCTGACCACCAAAGATTTTAACACCTAAGCGCTTGCTATGCGATTCACGACCGTTTTTCGAACTACCGACTCCTTTCTTGTGTGCCATGGTTTCTTCTATTTAATTCCTGTAATAGGAAGTTATGCTTTGATACTTTTGATTGTGATTGCAGTAAATTGCTGACGGTGTCCGTTTTTAACACGGTAACCTTTGCGACGTTTTTTCTTGAAAACGATGACTTTGTCACCTTTCACGTGGTCAATAACTTCTGCGGTGATTTTAGCACCTTCTATAGCTGGGGCGCCAAGGGTTACTTTGCCAGCGTCTTCGATCAATAAAACACGGTCAAATTCTAATTTCTGACCTGCTTCGGCGTCTAGACGGTGTACAAAAACCTTTTGGTCTTTTTGCACTTTGAACTGCTGCCCTGCTATCTCTACAATTGCGTACATATAGCTTTATTTAATTGTTAAATAATCCAAAATTGGAGTGCAAATATAGTGTTTTAAACGAGTACTCCAAAGATTTATAGAGCTTTTCTTACGCCTTTTCTTAATTTTTGTTGCTTTTGCGCCAATTTAAATTAACTAAAAGCACGCCTATAATGATCACGAGCATGGCTAATAATTGTTGCCAAATGAAGCGCTCGCCATTCCAGATACCGATTCCGACCGCAATTATAGGGATGAAATAAGTGACCGTGCTGGCTGCTACAGCTGTTGTTTGCGCAATGATGCGATTGAAAAGAATGACGGCAAAAGCAGTACCGATGAGGCCGAGAATGGCGATGTAGCCAAAACTTGTCAGTGCTTCTGAGTTGTGCCTGAACACATATGGTGTGTGAAAGAGAAAGAGACCTAGAAAAGCAGGCAGAAATGCCATGCTGAAACCACCCGTTGCAACTTGCACAGCGCTATATTGACTGAGTTTGTGTTTGATGGTATTCAAGCTGAATCCATACAGTAAGGTGGCGAGTAAAATGGCTAAGGCCGGTGTCAATTGAAAGCCACTTTTGACAGGGCTACTCAATAAAATAAGCCAAGAAATGCCGCTAAAACCGATGAGGGTTCCAAGGATTTGCTGTGCATTGATTTTTGTTTGAAAGAAGAATACGCCAACAATGATGGTAAAAATAGGAGTAAAGCTGTTCATGATGCCGGCAATTCCGGAGTCTAGGGTTTGTTCTGCGTAGGTAAATAAATACGCGGGAATGAGGTTGCCTCCTAAACCAACAATTGCAAAGAAAAGGAGATCTCGTTTTTGGTTCAGATTGCGCAACAATCTGGGAAGAAAGGGCAGAAAAACAACACTTGCCAGAAAGATCCGAATACTGGCCACTTGTGCGGAGCTAAAAACATGGTGCCCTTCAACGCTAAACATGCCGCGTTTCATGAGGATAAATGAGCTGCCCCAGATGCATGCCAGGAGAGGGATGAGCAAGTAGCTGAGTTGTTTCTTTTGCATGTGCAAATTTAGTGTAAATGTGGTGTGAACAAACGGTCTTAAAATCGGATATTAACAAATTGTTGAAAAATCTCCCACAAATTCCCACTTATAGGGGTTAATTACTTGAAAAACAAGGAAATTAGCATGTTTATAATTGTTAATATGTAACCTTTAATCGCTCTGTACGTTAGAAGTTATCAACAATACAAAAGAGCTGTGGTAAAAAGTGGTAGGAATCTACTAATTTTACCCATTATAACGCTATGTCAGGACTAGTAGGTGAATTTGAGGTCAAAATGGATGAAAAGGGGCGCTTCCTCTTTCCATCTGGTTTGCGCAAGCAATTGCCTGCTGTTTCCCAACGCGATTTTATGCTCAACAAGGGTTTTGAAGATTGCTTGACCTTATTCCCACTTTCAGATTGGGAACGCATCAGTCAGAAGCTTTCAAAAATGAACTTGTTTAAACCCAAAAACCGAATGTTCTACAGGTTGTTTCATCAAGGCGCCAAGCAGGTTGCTCTTGATAACGCTGGTCGAATTTTGGTTCCTGCTGCTTTAATGGAACGGGTTGGGTTGGTTGCTGAGGTAATGCTTATTGCCTACAACGACCGCATTGAAATCTGGGATAAGTCTAAGTACTTCGAAATGATCGAAGGCAACATGGCGGATTTCGCTGATTTAGCGGATGAAGTAATGGGTGATTTAGACAATGAAGATTAATACTGACTACCACATTCCCGTCATGTTGCAACCATGCCTAGAAGGCTTAGCTCTTCAGGCCGACGGCATTTATGTTGACGTCACCTTTGGCGGAGGCGGCCATTCGCGCGCCATTTTCAAACAACTTTCACCAAAAGGAAAATTAGTGGTCTTTGACCAAGATCCAGATGCCCTCAACAACACTTGGGAGGCACCAAATTTTCATTTTGTGCCGGCTAATTTTGCGTTTCTAAGAAATCACTTGCGCGCCCTAGGTATGCCGCAGGTAGATGGTATTATTGCCGACCTCGGTGTTTCTTCTCATCAGTTTGATACCGCCCAGCGCGGTTTCAGCATCCGCGAAGACGCACCTCTAGACATGCGCATGAACCGCAATGGTGGCCAAACGGCAGCAACCCTCATTGCCAGTGCAGACGAACAAAAACTCGCTTCTATTTTATATGAATACGGAGAGCTCAGAAACTCAAGAGCTTTGGCTGCAGCCCTTGTGCGCCAGCGCGACAACACACCTATTCTGAGCACTTTTGATTTGATCAAAGCCTTGGAACGCTTTGCTCCCAAATTTAAAGACCATAAATTTTATGCGCAGGTGTTTCAAGCCTTTCGCATAGAAGTCAACCAAGAAATGCAAGTGCTCAAGGATTTTCTGGAGCAAGCTGCACAAATACTCAAGCCAGATGGGCGCTTGGTGGTGATGTCCTACCATTCACTCGAAGACCGCTTAGTGAAGAATTTCATGAAAAGAGGCAGTTTTTCTGGCGAAATCGAAAAAGATTTTTTTGGTAACGTTCAAAAGCCGCTCACTGAAGTGAACCGCCATCCGATCATTGCCGACGCCGAGGAGTGCGAGCGCAACTCCAGAGCCCGTAGTGCCAAACTTAGAATAGCAAAGAGAAATGGCTAAAACACAGGATGCTACATCGAAAGGTCGCAAAGGCGGAAAGGCAAATGCTTTTGCACAAATCCTGAACGGAGATTTCCTGACCAAATCATTCGTTTTGGACAACCTCAATTATATCTTTTTCATCATGTTTTTGCTTTTGGTACTCATTTCAAAAGGGTACTACGGCAAACAACTCAACAAAGACACCGAGGCCGCGCAACGCAACCTAGACCAACACTCCGCTGAGTTTATTGAAGCAAAAGCTAGGTTAGAATTGGTGACTCGCCGCTTCAAAATGGCAGAAAGGCTTGCCGATCGCCAGCTCAAAGAAACCCAGAACGCAACCAAAGTGATTCGCATCAAAGAAAAAATCAATGAGTAAGGATAGAAAATACCTCTATTACCGCGCTTACCTGATTTATTTTGGGTTTGTCATCATCATGATTGCCGTTTTGTATTCAACGTTTGATCTTCAATTAAATGGGCCTGGGGTGGCATTTGAAACCAAAGAAGGTGAATTGCCAACACGCGTTGCCGACCGCATTCCACGAATGGGTCAAATTCTAGATCACAATGAGGTGCCGCTCGTCACCAGCATTACCTTCTATGATATCTACATGGACCCAACTGTGGTAGAAGAGGAATTATTCGATCAAAAAGTTGGTGCGCTATCTCAAGGTTTGCACCGTTTGTATCCCGACAAACCTGCATACGATTACGAAAGACAAATACGCAAAGCCAGAGCTAATGGTGTGCGTTACCTCTTGATCCGCAGAAAAGTCACCAATGAGGCGCGCAAGAAGTTGCGCAAGCTTCCCATTTTTGAGCTTGGGCAAATGAAAGGTGGGATCATTGACAACGTGGAGGTTATTATGCGCAAAAAGCCATTTGGCAACCTTTTAAATAGAACACTCGGTTATTATAAAATCAACGATGATTCCGACACCCTGCGTGTCGGGATTGAAGGCGCATACTACGATTACCTGAAGGGCGAAGAAGGAAAAGAAATAGAGCAGCGGATTTCTTCAGGCTGGAAACGCACGGGTAAAATCATCAAAGATGCAGTAGAGGGTGCCGATGTCGTGACCACCATCGATAAAGAAATTCAAGAGGTGGCGCACTCCGAGCTCGAAAAGCAAATGATTTTTATGGATGCGCAGCATGGCAGCGTGATTTTAATGGAAGTGCAAACGGGTTATGTGCGAGCGGTCGCTAACCTGACAAAAATCAGCAAGGGTAAGTATGCCGAAAATTTCAATTATGCTATTGGGCATTTAGAGGTTCCAGGCTCTACTTTTAAATTGGCTTCCATTATGGCGGGTCTCGAAGATGAGCGCTTTAAGATTACCGACAAAGTAAATGCATCGGGCCGTTACAATGTAGGTGGCGACGGCATGTCAGACTCCAATCACGGCATGGGTTACGGTGTCATTACCATTCAGAAAGCCTTTGAAAAATCGTCGAACGTAATTTTGCAATTGATCAACCGCTCTTACAGAAACGATCCTGAAGTTTTTATCAAGCGCTTGGAGCAATTTGGCCTCACCGAAAAACTAGGCATTGATTTAGAAGGGGAGCCTCGTCCGAAGGTAAGCAAGCCCGGCGACGAAAATTGGTCAGCACTTTCTTTGCCTTGGCAAGCAGTTGGTTATGAAGTCATGCAAACTCCGCTTCAAACGTTGGCTTTTTACAATGCAGTTGCCAACAAAGGGAAATTTGTTCGTCCGTTATTTGTAGAGAAAATCAAAAGACACGGCCAAGTCATCAAAACCTTCAATCCGGTGGTGCTCAACTCGGAAATTTGTTCGAGCCACACCCTTCAAATTTTGCAGCGCTGTTTGGAGGGCGTCATGATCCGAGGAACTGGTAAACAACTGAAAAGTTCGTTGTTCACAATTGCGGGTAAAACAGGAACAGCAGTATTGCGCGGCGATGGTGGCTATAGAAACAACACAGAAGCAAAAGCGTATCAAGCCTCTTTTGTGGGTTATTTTCCGGCAAAAAAACCTATTTATTCTTGTATAGTCGTCATTGCCCGACCTGTGCGTGCTTACTACGGTGCAGCCGTGTCAGGAACTGTTTTTGCAGAAATCGCCAATAAAATTTATGCGTCCTCTTTGCAATATCACCGCGCCATCAACGACCCCCGAAACCCTTTGGCTACTGATGTGCCTTCTTTCAAAAGTGGACAAAGTAAGGACCTTACTTACCTGCTCAAACACCTCAATGTCCGCTACCAACAGAACTCATCCAGTGAATGGGTGCAGTCTGACACAACAGATCAACGCTTGCAAATTCAACGCAAACCAATCCTCGACAAAAAAGTACCAAACGTAAGTGGCATGAGCGCCAAAGATGCGGTTTATCTACTCGAGTCTAGAGGCTTAATTGTACGCCTCAGCGGTAAAGGAAAAGTTGTTCACCAATCATTGACACCCGGTTCAGCACTCGTTAAGGGGCAGTTGATTCACATCAAATTAAATTAAAATGCAACAGTTCAAACAGTTATTGGTAACGCTCCAGCACACTTTGCTGCAAGGAAACTTGGAGCAAACCATTACTGAACTCGTTTTTGATTCTAGAAAAGCAAAAGAAGGTGTTTTATTTTGTTGCATCGTTGGTACACAGACCAATGGGCATCAATATGCTCAACAGGCTTACCAACAAGGTTGTCGTGTTTTTGTGGTTCAACAAAACATTGACTTGCCACAAGATGCCACAATTGTCAAAGTTGCAGATACCAACTTTGCTTTGGCTGAGTTGGCTTGTACTTTTTACGGGCATCCGTCTAAGCAACTCACGCTCGTTGGCGTAACCGGAACAAATGGCAAAACCACTACGGCTACTTTACTCCACGATCTATTTACCCAATTAGGATTTTATTGTGGTTTACTTTCAACGGTTGTCAATAAAATTGGTTCGCAAGCAATTGCGGCAACGCATACCACACCCAATCCTGTTGCGCTCAATGCTTTACTCCGTGAAATGGTGAGCGCCGGCTGTCAGTATTGCTTTATGGAGGTGAGTTCGCATGCAATAGATCAGGGTCGAATTGGCGGTTTGCATTTTGCAGCGGCAGGTTTTACGAATATTACCCATGACCACCTCGATTACCACCACACCTTTGCCGAATATTTACGCGTGAAAAAAGCATTTTTTGATGGGCTAACAGCTCAAGCAATTGCGCTGGTCAATGCCGACGATAAAAATGGATCGGTGATGCTGCAAAATACCCGCGCCAAAAAAATGACCTACGCGCTCAAGACACCTGCCGATTTCAAAGGAAAGATCATCGAAAACAGCTTGGGTGGTTTGGTTTTACAAATCAACGGCAACGAAGTTCATACGCGTTTGGTGGGTGCTTTCAATGCAGCAAACTTATTATTGGTATATGGTCTGGCTACTGGTTTAGGTCAAGAACCGATGGAAGTATTGCGCGTTCTGAGTCAACTTACGCATGTGGCTGGGCGCTTTGAGCACCTCACTAGCCCAAAAGGAATTACGGCAATTGTCGATTACGCGCATACGCCAGATGCACTCGAAAACGTGCTTGCTACAATTGCTGCTTTTCAAAAAAACAATAAAGTCATTACGGTGGTGGGCTGTGGCGGAGACCGCGACAAAGAGAAGCGTCCAAAAATGGCAGCCATTGCTGCCGCGCGAAGTCAGCAAGTCGTGCTTACCTCTGATAACCCGCGCACCGAAGATCCGCAACAAATCATTGCCGATATGGAAGCTGGCTTAGACGCGGCAGCTGCGAGCCGCACGCTTGCCGTACTCGACAGAAAGCAAGCCATCAAAACCGCCTTATTACTCGCAAACCCAGGCGACATCTTGCTCATTGCAGGAAAGGGTCACGAGACTTACCAAGAAATCAACGGCGTCCGTACCGATTTTGACGACGTCGCGATCACTAAAGCACTTATTAACCAACTCGATAAATAACATGTTCTATTATTTGTTTTCCTGGCTCGATCAAATCAATTTTCCTGGTGCAGGCTTGTTCCAGTTTATCTCGTTTCGCGCTTCTTTGGCACTCATCACCTCTTTAATTGTTTCGGTGGTGATCGGAAAGCGCATCATTGCTCGCCTTCGCTACCAGCAAATTGGCGAAACCGTACGCGACCTCGGTTTGGCTGGTCAATTAGAAAAATCGGGAACGCCAACAATGGGTGGCCTGATCATTCTTGCAGCCATCCTCATTCCAACATTGCTTTTTGCCAAACTGCAAAACATATATGTAATTACCATGATCATTGCCACTATTTGGTTGGGCTTGATTGGCTTTCTCGACGATTACATTAAAGTTTTCAAGAAGAACAAAGAAGGATTAAAAGGCACCTCCAAAATCATTGGTCAAATAGGTGTAGGCCTTATTGTAGGCGGAATTTTATATTTCTCCAACGATGTTGTGGTGCATAAAAGAGTTGCCTCCGACTACAAACTTCAAGCCGACGAAACTTTTGTAACCCACGAACACGCGCAAAATGCCGGTGAAAATTACAAATGGATCCGCACCGACGACATGACCACCACCATTCCTTTTTTCAAAGGCAATGAATTCAATTACAACTGGCTCATTGGCGATATCAATAAATCATATGGTTGGCTCATTTTTATTCCAATTGTCATTTTTATCGTTATTGCGGTGTCAAATGGCGCCAATATGACCGACGGTCTCGACGGTCTGGCTACAGGAACCTCTGCAATTATCGGTATTGCATTGGCTGTTTTGGCTTATGTAAGTTCGCATGCCAAATTTGCCGATTACCTCAATGTGATGTATATCCCAGAAGCAGAAGAGTTGGTAATTTTTATTGCAGCCTTTGTTGGGGCGTGCGTAGGGTTTCTTTGGTACAACGCCTTTCCAGCTCAGGTATTTATGGGTGACACAGGCAGCCTTGCTTTGGGTGGCATTATCGCTGTTTTTGCGATTGCCATTCGCAAAGAATTGCTCATTCCTGTTTTGTGCGGCATTTTTCTAATTGAAAATGTATCGGTGATGCTGCAGGTAGGCTATTTCAAATACACCAAAAAGCGCTTTGGCGAAGGTAGGCGGGTGCTGTTAATGGCACCGCTGCATCACCATTACCAAAAGCAAGGTATCCACGAAGCTAAAATTGTAGCTCGCTTCTGGATTGTTGCGGTCTTATTGGCAGTCATCACAATTGTAACGCTCAAATTGCGCTAAAAATGGAGGCTCAAAATCGCTTGCTTGTAATTTTAGGCGCTGGTGAATCTGGCGTTGGAGCAGCTATTTTGGCGCAGGCGAAAGGATGGCGCGTTTTTGTTTCGGACGGCGCAAGCATCAAACCTTCTTTTCAAGAAGAATTAAATGTGCAGCGCATCGCTTTTGAGTCAGGTTCCCATGATTTATCTCGAATTCTTAGCGCCGATTTAATTATAAAATCTCCAGGAATCCCAGAGACGGCGGCTATTATGCAGGCTATTCGTCAGAAGGGAATTCAGGTCATTTCGGAAATTGAGTTTGGCGGTTATTACTCAAACGCAAAGCACATTTGCATCACGGGCAGCAACGGCAAAACCACCACTACCATGTGGTGCTACCATATCCTCAAAAAGGCAGGTTTGAATGTCGGTTTGGCTGGCAACGTTGGGCAGAGTTTTGCCAAGCAAATTGCCACAGAGGCCTACGATATTTATGTTTTGGAGCTCAGCTCATTTCAGCTCGACGACATGTATGATTTCAGAGCAGATATCGCCATTTTAACCAACATTACACCAGATCACCTCGATCGCTACGATTACCAAATGGACAACTACGTGCGCTCGAAGTTCCGTATTCTTCAAAATCAAACAGCAGCAGATCATTTCATCTACAATGCCGATGATGCCACAATTACTTCCTACTTAAAAGGAATACAAATGAATGCCCAACTTGCCCCTTTTTCTCTGACACGTACTCAAGAAAACGGCGGCTACGCAGACCAGCAACAACTATACATCAACATAAACAAACAACAACTCACCATGTCTATTCACGATTTAGCTCTCAAAGGAAAGCACAACACCCAAAATGCGCTTGCAGCAGGGATTGCAGCAAGGCTTGTAGAAATCCGCACGGATTCCGTACGCGAAAGTCTAGAAGATTTTACCAATGTCGAGCACCGCATGGAATTTGTGGCCAAGGTCAATGGTATCGAATTCATCAATGACTCCAAAGCAACAAATGTCAATGCAGCGTGGTTTGCACTTGAATCCATGGACAAACCAACTGTTTGGATTGTTGGTGGCGTAGACAAAGGCAATGACTACAGTGAACTAGAGGAGCTCGTTGCTCAGAAAGTGAAGTCAATTGTTTGTCTCGGAGTGGACAACCAAAAAATCATCGACGCATTTAAAGGCAAAGTAGAGGTCATCGTGGAGGCGAATACAGCCCACGAAGCAGTTGCTTTTGCATACCAATTGGCTCGAAAAGATGAAACAGTGCTTTTGTCACCAGCTTGTGCAAGTTTTGATTTGTTCGCAAACTACGAAGATAGAGGTCAGCAATTTAAACAAGCAGTTCGCATGTTATAATTTGGTCAAATGAGAACCTACTTATCCTATCTCAAAGGCGACCCCGTCATTTGGATCATTACTTTGTTAATGATGGCATTTTCGTTGGTCACGGTGTATAGTTTCGTGCCTATCTTGATCAAGATCGAGGGTGGTTCTCCGTTTTTTTATCTTTTCAAACATCTTATTTACGTCGTACTGGGTTTTGGCTCAATGTATGCCATCCATCGAGTGCCCGCTAAGTATATCAGTCAGACTGCTAAGTTTGCTTATTATTTAGGTTTAGGCCTCTTGCTATTTACTTGGTTTTTTGGAGCAGAAGTCAATGGTGCCGGACGCTGGATCCGTATACCATTTATTAACCTCACTTTCCAATCTTCTGATTTTGCCAAGTTGGCCCTCCTCATTTATGTGAGCAGGTTATTGGTGAAAAAACAGCAGAAACTCGATAGTTGGCGCGAAGGGATCATTCCATTATTGTTGCCAATTGCGGCAACTTGTATACTCATCTTGAAAGATAACTTCTCGACCTCTGCCATGCTGTTTATGTTGTGTATGATCCTGTTGTTCATTGGTAGAGTTCCTATTTTAAAATTATTGACGCTTGCCGGAGTAGGTATAGTTGCAGTCTTATTGATTGTCGGGGCGCATTTGGCCTTGCCAGAGGCAGAGATCTTGCCGCGCTACGACACCTGGATGAACCGGATCAATAACCGTGTAGACACCGCTGACCAAAGTGTGGAAAGTTTGCAAGCCAATCAGCAGGCCAATAATGCAAAGTTGGCTATATCCGTAGGAGCCATATTTGGCCAAGGGGTAGGCGATGGCAAACTCAAAGAGTTTCTTCCTGAAGCTTATGCCGATTTTTACTACGCCACTTTTGTAGAAGAATTCGGTTTTGCAGCAGCCTTATTTTTGGTGCTCATGTACATGATTTTACTTTTTCGCATGATCCGTTTTGCACTCAAGACCACCGATTTATTTCAAAGTTATGTAGCCCTTGGCATTGGTATTCACCTGCTGACACAAGCGAGTATCAATATGTTGGTCTGTACTGGTGTTTTTCCTGTGACGGGTCAAAACATGCCTTTTTTGGCAATGGGAGGTTCCGCATTGGTCATGGCTTGTGTCTCCATTGGTGTGGTACAGTCTTTTGCCAAAGAACTTCCAAAAAATGAGCAAGAGAATCAATTTGCAAGTACTCAAGAAAATGAAATTGACTAAAGTTATCATCTCTGGTGGCGGTACAGGTGGCCATATTTTTCCGGCTTTGGCGATTGCCGATGAAATCAAGCGCAGCAATAGCTCGGCAGATATTTTATTTATTGGTGCAGAAGGCAAAATGGAAATGGAGAAAGTTCCACAAGCCGGTTATCCGATTGTAGGCTTGCCTATCATGGGCTTGCAGCGCAGACTGACTTTGAAAAATTTGTTGTTACCCTTTAAAATTCTCCAGAGTTTGGCAAAGGCGTTTTTTGTCATTCGTCGTTTCAAGCCAGAATTAGTAATAGGTGTGGGTGGTTATGCCAGTGGCCCTACACTACAAATGGCCCAACTGCTTGGTGTCCCGACCCTGTTGCAGGAGCAAAATTCCTTTCCCGGGAAAACCAACCAAATTTTAGCAAGGAAGGCAAAAGCAATTTGTGTGGCGTATCCAAACATGGAAAAATTTTTCGACCCGGAAAAAATAATACTTACCGGCAATCCCGTACGCGCCTATTTGCTACAAGACCTCACGGCGTTAAAAGCCGAAGCAGCCACACATTTTGGTCTAGATCCAAATAAGGCCACCCTATTTGTGATGGGTGGAAGTCTGGGTGCCAAAACATTGAATCACGCACTTCGAGCGGCTCTACCTGCTTTTGAAACTGGAGCTATTCAGGTGCTCTGGCAGTGTGGGAAGTCTTACGAGCAGGAATTAGCTCAATTCAAAGAAAGTTTACCCGCCAATGTGAAGGTCTTTCCATTTATACAACGAATGGACCTCGCTTATGCGCTTTCTACCGTCATTATTTCTCGCGCAGGTGCACTTTCTGTAAGTGAATTGGCCCTTGTTGCGAAACCCACCATTTTAGTGCCGTCACCCAACGTAGCCGAAGACCACCAAACTAAAAATGCCCGCGCACTCGTTGACCGTGCAGCGGCCGTTTTAGTAACCGATGCACAGGCTTCTGAAAAATTAGTAGCTACTGCTCTTGATTTACTTTCCGATGTTGCTCAACAACAAGAGTTATCAGCGGCATTAAAGTCTTTTGCACTGCCCGATGCAACCAAAGCAATTGTTGAAGTATGTCGTAATAGCGCTAAGTTATGAAGTCTATACAGTCATTTGAGCAGGTATACTTTGTAGGCATCGGCGGTATTGGCATGAGTGCCTTAGCGCGTTTTTTTAAATTCAGTGGCAAAGATGTAGCGGGCTATGACAAAGTTGAAACAACCTTTACGCAGCAACTTAGTCAAGAGGGAATCGCGATACATTACGAAGATTTACAAGCCGATATTCCGCAGGCATTTCAAAATCCCGAAACCACTTTGGTGGTGTACACGCCGGCAATTAAGGAGTTGGGGGAATTGGCGTTTTTTCAGGCCAATCATTTTCAGATTTTAAAGCGGGCAGAGGTACTTGGTGTGCTCACCAAAACTTTTCAAGGACTTTGCGTGGCGGGCACCCATGGTAAAACGACAACCAGTTCCTTGCTTGCGCACCTTTTAACTGAGTTAGGCGTAGGTTGCACTGCATTTTTAGGAGGCATAGCGAGTAATTTTGATTCGAATTTAGTGCTGCATGCCCAAAGCCCTTATGCGGTAATTGAAGCCGATGAATTTGACCGAAGTTTTTTGCAGCTTTCTCCTTATGCAGCCATCATTACCGCTGCAGACCCCGATCACCTAGATATTTACGGAAGTGCCGATTCCTTTGTAGAAGGGTTCAGGCAGTTTTCTTTGCGCATCGACCCTAAAGGTTTTTGTGTTCAAAGAGAAGGGCTTTCGCTTCCGAGCTTAGCTAAAGTGATCACCTACGCCATCGATTCTTCAACAGCAACTTATAGCCTGACAAATTTGAGATATGAACAGGGCTTTCAGGTGGCTGATTTACGCATTGGCAAAGACATTTTCCCAAATATAGAATTGGGTTTACCCGGCATCCACAATGCAGAAAACGCCTTGGGTTGCATGGCCTTACTGCATCTTTTGGGTTATAAAATTGCTGACTTGCGCCCTGCATTGAAAAGTTTTAAGGGGGTCAAGCGTCGTTTTGAATACCAGCTTCGGTCCAACGAATTGGTGTACATCGACGACTACGCACATCATCCAATAGAAATCAATGCCCTTATTTCTTCAGTTCGGTCCATGTATCCAAACTGGCCCATAATTGGGATTTTTCAGCCACATTTATTTTCGCGAACCAAAGATTTTGCTCAAGAATTTGCCGCCTCTTTGGCTGCGCTCGACCAGCTCTATTTATTGCCAATCTACCCCGCAAGAGAATTGCCGATCCCAGGCGTTACTAGCGAGTGGCTCAGAGATCTTACTCTTTTGGACGCAAAAGCAGTATTGCCTTCACACGAAGTATTATTGGCATTGAAATCAATTAAAAAAGGGGTCGTGCTCACCATTGGAGCAGGAGATATTGACCGCATGGTGGCTCCGCTAACAGAATTATTAAAAATGCAAATCACACAACCATGAAAATTTGGCTTTTGAGGATTTTTTGGCTGCTCTTGTTTGTTGGAGTTGGGGTGGTTTTTTATTTCGCTGGACAAGCAGAGCAAAGAAAAGTATTAAAAACACCGCTTATTTCAATTCATGCCGAAGACGAGAATGCCTTTTTGACAGAAGAAGAATTAAAGGACAGGTTGCAACTCCGCAAATTATTTAGGTCAAAAATGTTGGCAAATGAGCTCAATGTGCACTCCATTGAACGCGCAATTGCGGCGATGGCAGAGGTTAAGGATGTCAATGTATATAAGCATTTGGGCGCACAATGGGAAATAAAATTGGCACTCAGAAAACCAATCGCCCGCATCTTTAATACCAGCGGCCAAAGCTATTACCTTGATCAAGACGGCTTTATGATGTACAGATCGACCTTGCACACGGCCAGAGTTTTGGTTTTTTCAGGCGCAATTAAAGACGTCTACAACCCTCATCTGAACTGCGATTTTATTAACAATCCAAATTTGAAAAGTTCTCAAAAAATTGGTCAAATCTACCGCATTTCAAATTATGTTTGTAATGATCCATTAATGCATAAATTAATCGGTCAAGTTTACCTTAATCCCAACGGCGATTTCATCCTCATTCCGTTGGTTGGCGAACAACAAATTGTCTTTGGACCTGCGCGCAGTAACAAAGAAGTTTCAGACAAATTTGAACGTCTGAGCCATTTTTACAAAGAAGCCCTGCCTCATGAAGGTTGGAATAAATACAAAGAAATAAGTGTCAAATATGAAGGACAAATCGTTTGCAGAAAAAAATAACAACACCGAAGTGAAACGCACACGCGTCGTTGTTGGTTTGGATATTGGCACTACTAAAATTGCGTGTTTTGTTGGTCGTAAAAATGAACACAACAAAATTGAGATCATCGCTATGGGCAAAAGCGAGTCTTTAGGCGTGATGCGCGGAGTTGTTTCCAATATTGAGCGCACCGTTCAGTCCATCAATGCAGCTGTTGAAGCAACGCAAAATGCTGTCGAAGGCAATCTCAAAATCAAAAATGTGCACGTCGGCATTGCTGGTCAACACATCAAGAGCATGCAACACCGCGGCATTTATACCCGTCGCACCGCCAACGGCGAAATCTCCCAAGTTGACATCGATGCCTTTGTCGACGACATGTACCAAATGGTCATGAACCCCGGAGAAGAAATCATTACGGTTATCCCGCAAGAATACATCGTCGATGGCGAACCTGAGATCAAAGATCCAATCGGCATGGGTGGTGTGCGCTTAGAAGCTAATTTCCACATTATTACTGGTCAGGTCACCAACGTACAGAACATTACGCGTTGCGTCGATCGATCCGGTCTTAGTGTCAAAGACATCATTTTGGAGCCAATTGCTTCGGCAGAGGCCGTCCTTTCGGACGAAGAAAAAGAAGCTGGTGTTGTCCTTGTTGATATCGGTGGCGGTACCACAGATGTTGCGATTTTCCACGACAGCCTTATTCGTCATACTGCAGTTATTCCATTTGGAGGTAAGGTCATTACTCAAGATATCAAAGAAGGTTGCCGCATTATGGAGCGCCAGGCCGAAATGCTCAAGGTAAAGTTTGGTAGCGCCTTGGCATCTGAGAGCAAAGAAAACGAAGTGGTCTGTATTCCAGGTTTGCGCGGACGCGATCCAAAGGAAATCACCTTGCGCAATCTTGCGAGCATCATTCAAGCCAGAATGGAAGAAATCATCGAACTCGTTAACCTCGAAATCAAGAATTCTGGCTATGAGAAAAAACTCATTGGCGGTATTGTTGTAACGGGTGGTGGTTCACAACTCAAGCACCTCACTCAACTCATCGAATACCTCACAGGAATGGATGCGCGCATTGGTTACCCGACCGAACACCTCGCTAATTCTAACGACATCGATGCTTTAGCAAGCCCAATGTTTGCTACCGGAATTGGTCTGGTTCTCAAAGGCTTTGAAAGTATGGAGTCCCTTCAACCATGGGAGCAAGCAACAGCGGTTCAACAAGATGAGGCAACACGCGAGCAACAAGTTGCCGAAAAACAAGAAAAAATTAAAACACATTCAAATCCAGACCGTAAAGGAGAATTTTTTGACCGTATTTTAGGTCCTGTAAGAAAATTCTTCGACGACTCTGAGGACTAAAATATTTTGACTAACTAGGTTATACACAGCAGTATTATGGAATTTGATTTACCAAAACACGAAACCCCACAGGCAGCCTCTATCATTAAAGTGATCGGAGTTGGCGGAGGTGGTTCAAATGCCGTGAACCACATGTACTTGCAAGGAATTGCTGGCGTGGACTTCATCGTTTGCAACACCGACTGCCAAGCATTAGAGCTTTCACCGGTTCCGCACAAAATTCAATTAGGACCAAACCTCACTGAAGGTCGCGGTGCTGGCATGATTCCAGACGTAGGCATGAATGCCGCCATGGAAAACATCCAAGAAATTCGTGAATTGCTTTCCAAAGACACCAAAATGGTGTTTGTTACCGCTGGTATGGGTGGTGGAACAGGTACAGGTGCAGCGCCAGTCATTGCACAAGTTGCCAAAGATCTCGGCATCCTAACCGTAGGTATCGTCACTGTACCATTTAATTTTGAAGGCCGCAAAAGACGCCAACAAGCAGAAGAAGGTTTGGAGCGCATGCGTCAAAACGTAGACACACTTCTCATTATCAACAACGAGCGTTTGCGCGAATTCGGCAAAAACATGTCTTTATCAGAGGCGTTTTCGCATGCCGATGATGTCCTAACGGTTGCTGCAAAAGGTATTGCTGAGGTCATTTCTGTAACAGGCGCCATCAACGTCGATTTCAACGATGTCAACACAGTCATGCGCAATTCAGGACATGCCATTATGGGTAGCGCAATTGCTGCAGGCGAGAACCGCGCTGTTGTTGCTGTCAAGAACGCACTGACTTCACCATTGCTCTACGACAACGATATCAATGGCGCACGTTATGTATTGCTCAACATTACCTACGGTGACCACGAAGTCATGATGGACGAAATCACCGACATCACAGATTACATCCAAGAAGCTGCGGGCTCTACAGCCGATGTCATCTGGGGCCATGGTCACGACGCCTCACTTGGCGACCAACTCAGCCTCACCATCATTGCAACTGGTTTTACGTCATCGCCAATAACTGGTTTTGAAAAAAGCCCAGAGCGTACAGTTGTTGTGCTCGAAGAAGAAAAAAAGCAAGAAATTACTGCTCCCTTAACATCGCCGTTTGAAACAATAGCAGCTGCCCCAATTGAAACAAGTACGCCAGAGCCCTTCATGAAGCAAGTGGAAGCACCTCTAGTCAATCCATTTCAAGTGCAAGATCAGCCAATAGATGCTGTTGCAGCAAGCGCTAAAACAACTTTCAATCTATATGACGAGCAAGAAGCAGAGGCTTCAAATATGCAAGCATCCATGAGTTGGGAGGTATTTGACGTACAGCCTGAGCCTGTTCAACCAGAGCCAATTCAGTCTGTGGAATTCACAGCGCCAATTCAAGCGACACCTGTTCAGGAGCATGTGGTTAAGCATGTACTTGAAGACGACAGCGTTCAACGTGTAGAAATGGAGATGCCAAAGCGCATCTTGAGCCCTGAAGAACAACAGCGAAAAGTTCAAGAGCGTGTTTCGCGCATTCAAGAGTTCACTTCTAAGCTTCAAAAACCAGATGGTCTTTTGGAATTCGAAAACGAACCAGCATTTGTGCGCAGAAACATTCATTTGCAACAGCAAGCCCCAAGCACTCAAGAAAACATCTCTCGTTTTGGCGTAAGTACCGACGCAAATGGCCAACCTACGTTGCGCAATGGCAACAATTTTTTGCACGATAACGTCGACTAATTATGACTTTTACTGAGCGCATCAACCTCGATATCAAAAATGCCATGCTTGCCAAAGAAAAGGAAAAGCTTGCTGCCTTGCGCGATATCAAATCAAAATTATTACTGGAAGCCACCTCTGGTGCCGATGCCGAAGTTTCGGAAGAAACAGCCATAAAAATTTGCATGAAGCTGCACAAACAGCGCATGGAAACCTACACCCTTTACAACGAACAAGCGCGTCCGGACCTCGCTGCCGAAGAACTTTATCAAGCACAAGTTATTGAAGCTTATCTTCCAAAAATGCTGTCCGAAGACGAAATTCGCGCTGAGGTTCAAGCGGCAATTGCCCAAACCGGTGCAAGTGGCCCCCAAGACATGGGCAAAGTAATGGGCGTTTTATCTGGAAAATTAGCAGGAAAAGCAGACGGAAAAGTGATAGCCGCACTTGTCAAAGAGACCCTCGCCAACTAATGAAAGCCGCATTCGCACAACTTATACGCACTTTAAATGCGAGGGGTTGGTCGCCGGCCACCTCTACCAACTATTCATTTATTGACGAACACCAACAATGTTGGGTTTCTCGATCTGGTGTGCACAAATCAGATTTTACGGAGCAAGACTTCATGACCATCGATACAGTTGGTATTGGAACAGGAATGTATCATGGCACTAAGCCTTCTGACGAAACACAAATTCACCTTTGGATTTACAAAAACTTCCCTGAAGCGAAGGTTGTGTTGCATAGTCATGGAAAATTTCCTGTGCTCATCTCCCAATTCAACGAAGATTTTTTTCCGGTTCAAGGCTACGAAATCCAAAAAGGATTCAAAGGCTGCTTGAGTCATCTAGAGAGCTTAGAGATTCCAATCATCGATAACCAACAAGACATGGCCTTGCTGTGTCAGCAATTAGACGCGCGCGTTGCTGCGATTCAACAACATTGCTTCATTATAGCTGGTCACGGAACTTATGCGTGGGGCGCCACTCTTTTTGAGGCTCAAAGGCATTTAGAGACCCTCGACTACCTATGCGAATGTGAATTTTTATTGTAACAAATGGCCATTCTATCTATTCCCGATGAAGCCGTTCAAATCCAAGATCCGCTTCAAATTAAAACTTATCTTGCGCAGCACGGCGTGTTTTTTGACCAATGGACTTGCGCTGTTCAATTCAACGACGACGCCAGCCAAGAAGAAATTCTAGCAGCCTACGCCAAAGACCTCAAGCCATTCATGGAAAACGGTGGATACCAAAGTGCTGACGTCATTTCCATCCATTCCCTCACCCCAAATTACGATCAAATTCGCGCCAAATTTCTTGCCGAACACACCCACGATGAAGATGAAATTCGATTTTTTGTCGATGGCCAGGGCTTGTTTTGGTTCCACCTTCAGGGCGCATCTGTTTTCAATGTGCTGTGTCAGCGCGGCGACCTCATTAGTGTGCCAACCGGTACCAAACATTGGTTCGATGCTGGGGCTGCTTCCCCTTTTGTGAAGGCCATTCGTATTTTTACAGACATGACGGGCTGGACACCCCATTACACACATTCGGGATTAGAAACCCAATACAAAAATTTTAAAGCACCTACTGTTGGATAAGCGCATCAAATATATTTTAACGGATATCGAAGGAACCACAAGCTCAGTACATTTTGTATACGAGGTCTTGTTTCCATATTTCAGAACACACCTCAACGATCTCACCAAACATGCGCAAATCAATGAGGTGAAACAAGCTTTTTCAGACGTGATAGAAATTGCCGCCCAAGAAGAGGGTATACACCTCACCACTACTGAAGAGGTTCTCGCTTGTCTGCACAAATGGAGTGAAGAGGACAGAAAACTAACCCCATTAAAAGCACTTCAGGGTGTCATTTGGAAAAACGCCTACGAAACAGGAGCCATAACTGGTCACGTTTATGAAGATGTTCCGACAGCACTTAATCAATGGCGTGCAAGAGGCTTGAAAATTGGCGTGTTTTCTTCTGGTTCTATCGCCGCTCAAAAATTACTGTTTCATTACAGCGATTTCGGCAATTTATCTGGCCATTTTTCAAATCATTTCGACACAACAACAGGTCCTAAGAAGGAGCAAACTACCTATGAAAAAATCACTCAGTTTTTAGGTTTAGAAGCAGAGGAGATCTTGTTTTTATCAGATATTTCTGCAGAACTCGAGGCTGCAGCAGCGTCAGGTATGCAAACCCTTCAATTACTCAGACCGGGTACTGTGGCTAGCTGGCCACATACTGCAACTAACTTTTTAGAGATTTAGAATAAATCGATACAAATAAAAAAGCCACTCCGAAGAGTGGCTTTTTTTATAAACGATGGTTTAGTTTAGTTGTTGGTTGGGGCACCTGCATTGTTTACTGGCATGCCACTTTCTGGAGCAGGGCCAACTTCACCTTTAATGCGGATTACTTTATTTGGCTCATTGATGGCGTTTGAAGTGATGGTCACGCTTTTGTTGATTGGGCCCGGACGGTTTGTGTCGTATTTAACGCGGATTGTTCCTTTTGCTCCTGGAGCAATTGGTTCTTTCGGCCACTCAGGAACCGTACAACCGCAAGATCCTTTGGCGTTAGAGATGATCAACGGCTCGTCGCCTGTGTTTTTGAATTCAAAAGAACAATAAGGCTCGCCACCATATTTGATGTTGCCATAGTCATGTACTTCTTTGTTAAATTCAATTTTAGCACCTTTTTCGATTTGTGCATTGACGCTGTTGAGGCCAAGTATAGCCATGAAAACAACACCAAAAGAAAGCAATAATTTTTTCATATGTATCAGTTTAACTTTCCGAAAGATAAGGAGCTTATTTTCGAGTTGAAGGTATTTAACACTTCATTAACATCTAATCGCGCTTGAGCCAACCGCGCTTCATAAAGAATAGAAGCAAGCTAAAACTCAGCACAAACATAAAGCCAACAACTGTATAATAACCATAAGGATAGTCTAATTCGGGCATGTGCTTGAAATTCATGCCGTAAACGCCTACAATAAAGGTCAGCGGAATAAAAATACTGCTGACCACTGTTAAAACTTTCATAATGTGGTTCATGCGTTGTCCTTGAACAGCATAATATAAATTAGCGAGGCCTTCGAGAATTTGTTTATGCGCATCGATGTCCTCTAGTAAACTCACGCAACTATTGCGAAGGTTTTTGTAGTAATGTTTATTGGTACTAGCGATGAGGGCGTTGTCCATGGATTCTAGCACCGCAAGGAGGTCTTTTATAGGCTGAACTATTTTTCTCAAATTAATGAGTTGTCTTTTTTGGAGTTCGATTTCACGCAGTAAGTCAGCTTCCATTTGTGAATGGATGCGTTCGTCGATGCGGTCTATCTCATCAGAGACTTCGATAGTGTATTGAAATAGTTCATCTAGTAAAGCATCTAGCAAACGAAACAAAAGGAAGTCTGCTTTTTGATTGCGAATTTTCCCTTTAGATTTTTCAATGCGCTCGCGCACCTCACCAAAATGCTGACCTTCATTCGTTTGAAACGATAGCAAGTAGTGTTCACCTAGTACAAAAGTGATTTGATCTGTTTGCTCGGTATCTTGGCTATTGTTGCGTAGTGTGTGTAATTGGAAAAATAAGTAGTTGGGGTATTCTTCTACTTTGGCCCTGCGTAGCGGTAAAAAAATGCTTTCAATACTGAGTTTGTCAAGTCCGATTTTCTGACCAAGTTTTTCGATGCTACTGCGGTCGTCGAGGTTGTGAAAATTGAGCCAATAGACGTTGTCGGCATCTAATAAATCTAGATTGAATTCGTTTGCAAAATCAGTGGCTTCGGCTGTTTTGACAGCAAAGAAGTCTTGGCTGTATTGATAAGCCTGTGCTTTATATGTCGGATTCATTGGAATGCTTTGGCGTGAGTCCGCAACCTTTACAATTGGTTTGCTGTGCAAAAAACAATTGGTAAACATGCCAAATGAAGTAGCCGATGGCTAAAAGGATAAGAGCAATGACCAAAAATTGTTGCATATCTGAAAGTTAAGTAAAATGTTTCTATAACAAGACTTGGTAGACAACAAAAGCGCTCAGGTATGCAATAATGCCCATAAAGGCTAACTGTATGAGCGGCCATTTCCATGAATTGGTTTCGCGTTTTACAACAGCCAATGTGGCCATACATTGCATGGCAAAAACGTAGAAGACGAGTAGGGAAGCCCCCGTTGCTAAACTATATACCACTTGACCGCTTTCGTTTTTTTCGTCGCGGAGTTTTTGAACCAGGCGCTTGTTGTTGTCGGTGTCGTCGCCAACCGCGTATATGGTGGCGAGCGACCCCACAAAAACTTCGCGTGCAGCAAAAGAACTGAGTAAGGCAATGCCAATTTTCCAGTCGTAACCAAGCGGCGCAATTGCGGGTTCCATCCATTTACCAAAATGCCCGATATAGGATTGAGAGAGCAACAAAGAATTTTCTAATTCTTGTTGTTGTGAGGGACTTGCTTTTGTATAACTAGCACTCACTTTTAATTCGTTTAATTTTGTTTCTCTAGAACTAGGTCCGTAGCTCGCTAAAGCCCAAAGTAAAACGGATATAGCTACAATGATTTTACCAGCATCAAAAATAAAGATCTTGACTTTTTCGTAAACGGCAATACCTACGTTGTAGAACCTAGGTGCTTTATATTCTGGCAACTCCATTAAGTGAAAACCTGGTTTTCCGCTCTTGACAATGAGCCGTAGTAAGAAAGCGGTGCCAAGCGCAAAGAGGATGCCAAGTGCGTACAATCCAAAAAGCACGAGACCTTGCAGGTTGAGGATACTGCCGATATATGTTTTGGGAATCACCAAGCTGATGAGTAAGGTATAGACAGGAATTCTTGCAGAGCAACTCATGAAAGGCGCTACCAAAATAGTGATAAGGCGCTCTTTCCAATCTGAAATTGTTCTGGCAGACATAATGCCGGGAATGGCACAAGCCACACTTGAAAGCAAAGGAACAACACTTTTGCCATTGAGGCCAAAAGGACGCATGATGCGGTCCATGATGAAAACAACCCTTGACAAATAACCACTTTCTTCTAGGAGCGCAATAAAGAAAAATAAGATCGCGATTTGGGGTACAAAGACGAATACGCCGCCTATTCCTGGAATGAGCCCTTGGGTGATGAGTTTGCTGAGCAGGCCTTCAGGAAGGTTGGCGGCACCCCAGGCACTGAGGCGCACAAACTGACCATCGATGAAATCCATGGGAATGCTTGCAAAACTAAAAATGAATTGAAAGATGACCAATAAGACCGCAGTAAAGATAAGGTAGCCGTAGATGCGATGCGTCAAAATGCGATCGAGACGCGTAGAGGAATTTACTGGAGTTGTTGGCGCATTTTGGACGAGGCCTATGTTGCGCAATTTATCGAGCCTTGCGTTGGTGTTGTCGGTTTGAGTGCTGTCGGTTTGTAGAGTAGTGAGGTCGAGGTCAAAAAAGGGGGTTCTGTCACCGTTTTGAAGTTGATCAAGTGCTTGAAGAATGCGGTCTTTGCCGATAGCAACTCTAGCGTTTGCAGTAACGATTGTCGCGGCAGGGAACTGTTGTTGTAGCTTTTCAATGTCGATGCGCAGGCCTTTGCGTTGCGCGCGATCCCACATATTGAGTACTAAAAGTATTGGAAATCCTAAGTCGTATAACTGACTAAAAAACAAGAGGTTTCGCTCTAAATTAGCGGCGTCAGCTACGTAAATAACGGCATCAGGAAAATCGGTGTGCTCTTTGTTGGTCAGGACATCCTGAACGACTTGTTCGTCAAGCGAACGCGCAAATATGCTGTAGGCACCAGGAAAATCAATGAGTTGTTGGGTGTGATTGGGCGTTTTGATACTGCCTTGCTTTTTATCGACAGTTACTCCTGGGAAATTGCCCACTTGTTGGCGCAAACCTGTGAGCATATTGAAAACTGTGCTTTTGCCAGTATTGGGATTGCCGAGTAGTGCGATTTTCATGACTTACAAAGCTACAGAAATTTGCCTTAAGCCATTTGCACTTCTACTTGCATGGCCTCTTCTTTGCGCATCGAGATGATATTGCCATTGATTTCATAGGCGATGGGATCTCCGAAAGGTGCTTTAAAAATGGCTTTGATTTTTTGCCCTTTGGTAAGTCCCATTTCTGAAAGTTTTGGGGCTATTGCGGAACTTGCGATGGCAGAGATTTCTACGAGCTGATGCAATGAAATGGAATCGAGTGTCTGGGACATATGCAAATGTATGACCGATTCTCGAATTTTAACATACCACTTTTGTGGTATTTTGAATCAATCTAAATAAGTTAGCTTTATTTTGGTTGTAAAACCAAGCGGGCAGTAGTGCGTGTTTGCTGGCTTACCAAACTGGTTTTATTTGCACACATTTCGGCAAGAATGGCCTCGTTATAATGTCGGATGGTGACGAGTTCAAGGTTTTCGTTGTAACGAATATGGTAATTACTGCCAAGTAACGATTGCAATTGGGCGACATCTATTTTTTTACGATCGAGCAAGACCGAAAAATTGAGGGCAGAATTTTGCATGACATTGATGTGTGCCTGCATTTGAGCTAGGGCTGCAAAAATTTCTGATAGTTGTTTTTCGGCGATAAAAGAAAAATCTTTGGTACTGAACGTGACCAGTACTTGATCGAATTTAACAATGTAAGATGGAATTTGGGCATCGCGCTCTGCAGCAGCAGAAATGGTGGTACCTGGTGCTTCAGGATCTACAAACGAACGCACATATAACGGGATATTTTTTTGTTGTAAGGGCTGTACGGTTTTGGGATGGATCACGCTTGCACCGTAATAAGACAACTCAATGGCTTCTTTGAAAGAAATTTGGGAGAGCAATTGGGTTTTTTCAAAATATTTTGGATCCGCATTGAGCATACCTGGTACGTCTTTCCAAATAGTGACACTCTCGGCCTCGCAGCAGTAAGCAAGTATACCAGCGCTGTAATCAGAGCCCTCTCGGCCTAGTGTGGTGGTGAATCCTTCAGAAGTATGACCGATAAACCCTTGTGTAACGGCAATCGCTTCGTTCGCTAACATGGGCAGCACTTTTTGGCTGCATAATTCTTTGGTTTTAGACCAGTCTACCTGCGCTTCTTGATATTGGTTGTCGGTGCGAATAATAGATTTGGCATCGAGCCATGCTGCGCTATACCCTTGATCTTTGAGGAAAGCCGCCAGCATTTTACTCGAAATGAGTTCGCCAATGGCGATAATTTGGTCGTATTGAAACGAACGATTGTCGGCTAAGGGTTTGAAAAACAATTGTGCCAAATGCTCAAAAATATCTTCGAGCTCTTTGTAGATATGGAAATGTTTTTCGGCGAATAAACCGGCCGCAATTTCGTAATGATACGCTTTGATATCATCTAAAAGACCTGCATAAATACGGTGGTCTTGAGCATACAAGGCCTCGATGAGTTCTTCGAGTTTGTTGGTGGTTTTGCCCATTGCCGAAACAACGACTACTAATTTTTGGTTCGGGAAACGCGCTAGGATTGCGCTCACGTTTTTGACTGCAGCGGCGTCTTTTACAGAGGCACCTCCAAATTTAAAAACCTTCATGTTAGGCAAGTTTTTCAGCTAAAAGTTTCATTTCAATTGCGGGCGAAATCTTTTCATATATGATATGATAAACCGCACTTAGGATGGGCATGTCTACCCCAAATTTTTGATTGATTTCGTACAAGCTTTTGGTGGCGTAATAGCCTTCGGCCACCATATTCATTTCGAGTTGGGCGCTTTTCACAGAGTAACCCTTTCCAATCATGAAGCCAAATGTTCTGTTGCGCGAAAAGTTAGAATAAGCCGTAACAAGTAAGTCTCCTAGGTACGCGCTTGTTTTGGTGTCGCGGTGCACCGGATGTATAACATCGATGAAGCGTTCAATTTCTTGAATGGCGTTGGAAACCAAAACCGCCTGAAAATTGTCGCCGTAACCTAAGCCGTGGCAAATACCAGCCGCTAAGGCGTATACATTTTTTAGGACCGCTGAAAATTCGGTGCCGAAGAGGTCGTCGCTGGTGGTGGTTTTGATGTACCTACAGCTCAAAGCGTCTGCCATTTGTTGGGCAAAAGTTGTATTGGAACAAGCTAAAGTAAGGTACGAGAGTCTTTCCATAGCTACTTCTTCAGCATGACAAGGGCCTGAAATGATGCCGATGTGGTCGTAGGGCACGCCAAAACTTTTGTGGATAAAGCGCGCCGGAATGGCGTTGTATGAAGGAATGATGCCCTTTACTGCTGAGAACACCACTTTGTTGGCAAAATGCGTTTCGGTAATGCCGGCAAAAGCTTCTTCGAGAAAAGCGGCTGGGGTAGCAATTACTACCCAATCCACAGCAGTTAAAGTGCTTTCTAAATTTGAACTCAAGACCAATTGAGTGGTGTCAAATGAGACGGACTGGAGGTATTTTGGATTGTGTCCAAACTGCTGAATATGGGCAATTGCTTCCTCGCTGCGCATCCACCAATGGACCTGCGGATAGTTGTTGCAAAGAATTTTGACTAAAGCCGTGGCCCAACTACCACCACCTATAACCGCAATTTTTTGTACTGTTTCCATTTGACAAAGTTAAACAATCCTTGGCAACTACTTTGTTGCTAATTTTACAAGAAAAAATCATGCGCAGCAACCACGAAATCGACTACTTCATCAAAGGAGAAGAAATGCAGCTCATCGAAATTGAGCTCGACCCACAAGAAACCGCAATTGCCGAAGCTGGGGCTTTTATGTACATGGATCAAGCTATTGAAATGCAAACCATTTTTGG
>CANHSA010000004.1 GCA_947463345.1 Flavobacteriales bacterium | reverse complement strand
TTGCACATCTTCAACGCTGAATTTGGCGTTTTGTGCTTCTGCTAAAAGTGCTTGCGCCGCTTTTTTGTCGGAGAGTTGTTGGTTGAGCTCGGCTGTTAATAAGCCGTTTTCGCTCATGAATTCGCCTTGAACGCGGTAAAATCCTTCGGAATTGAATTTGTCGATTTCGCGTTCGCGTTCAACGATGAGTCTAACTGCTACTGACTGAACACGACCTGCTGAGAGGCTCGGGCGCACTTTTTTCCAGAGAACTGGTGAGAGTTCAAATCCGACGATGCGGTCTAGTACACGGCGTGCTTGCTGTGCGTCTACAAGTTCTTGGTTGATCTGACGCGGATTTTCGATGGCACGTGTTACCGCCGTTTTCGTGATTTCATTGAAAGTAATGCGCTTGGTGTCTTTCTTTTGGAGCTCGAGTGTTTCGTATAAGTGCCAAGAAATGGCTTCTCCTTCGCGGTCTTCATCGGTTGCTAGCCAAACCGTCTCGGCTGCCTTCGCTAATTTTTTGAGTTCGGCTACCACTTGCTTCTTGTCGGGACTGACTTCGTATTGCGGTGTAAAATTGGCTTCGAGGTCAATCGCAATTCCTTTTTTGGCAAGGTCTCGGACGTGCCCGTAGCTCGATTTTACAATGAAGTCTTTACCGAGATAACCCTCGATTGTTTTTGCTTTTGCAGGAGACTCGACAATAACAAGATTTTTGGCCATAAGGAGATTTTAGGGGACAAATGTAAAAGGAAAACAATTCATACATCAACATGTCAGTTGCATTTTTGTGCGGATTTTACCTTAACCTATGGTTATTTTTTTTGAATTGTTTGGAGAGTTCCTTTGCTGCCAATTTGTCAGTAGTTTGAATTTGCCCTATTTTTGCAGAACAAGAAAACCCATGGAATACGAAAACAAAGTGATAGATGAGTCCGTTCAGGGCTCGGCCTTAGAAATACCAACAGCCAACAATTCAGACGCAAAGAAATTGTATCTAGAAAGTTATGGTTGTCAAATGAACTTCTCGGACAGCGAGGTTGTTGCCTCTATTCTTTCAGATCAAGGTTACCAAACCACACGCAACATCGACGACGCTGACGTCATTTTACTCAACACTTGCTCCATTAGAGAAAACGCCGAGCAACGCGTGCGCAATCGCCTCACCGAATTCAAAATCAAAAAAGAACGCAATCCAGAATTAGTAGTGGGTATCTTAGGCTGTATGGCCGAGCGCTTGAAGAAGAACTTACTCGACGAAGAAAAACTCGTCGATTTAGTGGCTGGCCCAGATGCCTACCGCGACTTACCGAATCTCATCGATGAAGTTGGCACCGGCCAAAAAGCCGTTAACGTGTTGTTGTCTCGCGACGAAACCTATGCAGATATCTCACCTGTCAGACTAGACCAAGGCGGCATTTCTGCTTTTGTAACCATCATGCGCGGTTGCGACAACATGTGTTCTTTTTGTGTTGTGCCGTTCACCAGAGGCCGCGAGCGTTCCCGCGACCCTCAAACAATAGTTTCGGAATGCCAAGATCTCTTTGACAAAGGTTACCGCGAAGTCACTCTACTTGGTCAAAACGTCGATTCTTATCGCTGGAATATCAGTTCGAAAGGCGAAATCAAAAATGAAGCAGAACCTACCACCAATTTTGCACAGCTCATGGAAATGGTAGCGTTGGTTTCACCGCTGTTGCGCGTGCGCTTTAGTACTTCGCACCCCAAAGACATGACCGACGACGTCCTTGAAATAATGGCGAAATACGAAAATATTTGTCCTTATATTCACCTTCCAGTACAGTCTGGCAACACAGACGTTCTTTACCGCATGAACCGCGGGTATTCACGCGAGTGGTACCTCGAACGCATCGCTGCCATCAAGCGCCTCATTCCTGGTTGTGCCATTTCAACAGATGTCATTACTGGTTTTTGTGGTGAAACCGAAGAAGAGCATCAAGAAACCTTGAGTCTGATGGACCTCGTTCAGTACGACTTCGCTTACATGTTCAAATATTCTGAGCGTCCAAAAACTTTAGCTGAAAGACGCTTCGCTGACGACGTTCCAGAAGAAGTTAAAGGCCGCCGCCTGAACGAAATCATCGAAAAGCAACTTGCCCATTCTTTGGCCTCGAATCAGCGCATGGTGGGTACCATACAAAAAGTACTCATCGAAGGAAAATCCAAAAGATCAGAAGAACACCTTTGCGGCAGAACGGGCAGCAATGCCATGGTTGTTTTCCCAAGAGAAAACCAAGAAAAAGGCAATTATGTGCATGTGCGCATCAGCAGCTGCACCTCCGCAACCCTCATGGGCGAAATCGTCGCGCAACCGTAATTTCAACTCAGCAACCATGAACGTTCAGCAGATCAAACAGCGTTTTGGAATCATTGGTTCGGCACCATTGCTCAATCGGGCTTTGGAAATCGCCATGCAAGTGGCCCCTACCGATATTTCTGTGCTTGTCACTGGCGAAAGCGGTACGGGTAAAGAAATCATCCCTCAGGTTATTCACCAACTGAGTTCAAGAAAACACGGTGAATACATTGCCGTCAACTGTGGAGCCATTCCAGAAGGCACCATCGACTCCGAATTATTTGGCCACGAAAAAGGCTCGTTTACCGGCGCCCAAGGTAGCCGCCAGGGGTATTTTGAGGTGGCAAACGGCGGCACCATCTTTTTGGACGAAGTAGCCGAATTACCCATGCAAACGCAAGTGCGTTTGTTGCGCGTGCTAGAAACCGGCGAATACATCAGAGTAGGGTCGTCTAAACCGCTCAAAACCAACGTGCGGGTTGTAGCCGCTACCAACGAGAATATGCAAAAAGCAATTGCTTCTGGCAAGTTCCGCGAAGACCTCTACTACCGCCTCAGTACCGTTCCTATTCCGCTGCCCGCGTTGCGTCAACGCGCCGAAGACATCCACTTGCTTTTTAGAAAGTTTGCCAATGATTTCGCCGACAAATACCGCATGCCGGCCATCAAATTAACCGATTCAGCTGTCGAATTGCTATTAAGTTACCCGTGGCCAGGAAACATCCGCCAACTTAAAAATTTAGTGGAACAACTTTCCGTCATTGAAACAGCCAGAGAAATCGATGCGCTTACCCTCAATGCCTACCTTACGCCAATTACCGAGAAAAGCAGCGGGCTCCAACGCAATGACCAAAGCCAAGAGTCAATCTCTGAACGAGAACTCATGTACAAATTTCTTTTTGACATGAAAAAAGACCTCACTGAACTCAAAAAACTGGTCCTAGATATCGCCAGTGGCACTCAAAATATCAATTTAAGCGCCGATCAGTCAGCGGCAGTTACCCGTCTTTATCAAGAAGTTTACGAAGAGACGGCAACGCCAGCCAGAATTTTAGCTGCTCCTGTTACCCATGCCGAACTACCACATGTTCTAAATACACCAAGTCACGAAGAATTCGAAGAACACATCGAACTCGAAGAATCCTTGAGTCTAGAGGACCGCGAGCGCGAACTCATTCAAAAAGCGCTTGAAAAGCACCGCGGAAAGCGCAAATATGCAGCCCAAGAACTCGGTATTTCGGAACGTACATTGTACCGTAAAATCAAAGAATTCCATTTAGTAGAATGATGCGTTGGTTCTTATATAGCGCACTTGCATTGGTACTCACCTCTTGTTGGCCCGAAAGCTTTTCTTTTCGAGACAGCGGCGGCATGCCCGTAGAGTGGCAGAGCTTCACGATCCAAAATTTGGAAAACGCCGCGCCCAATTGTCCGCTTTCCTTTGCGCCCTTACTCACCGAGCAACTCAAAGACGGCGTTCAAAACAATACGCGCCTTGTGCTCAATACCAAACTAGGCGCAGGAGAAGTCAATATAGAAGGCGCCATTACCAACTACCAAGTTCAGCCGGTAGCCATTCAAGGTTCAGACAACGCCAGTAGCAACCGCCTCACCATGGCACTTTCGCTCAAAATTAAAATCAAGGCGCCCAAAGAGGAAGAGTGGCAAATGGTGAGTACGCGTTTTGCCGATTTTTCTGCTAATGCCAACTTGGCCGATGTCGAGCAAAAACTCTTTGCCGAAATCTCTGAGCAAATGGTGCAAGACCTCATCAATAAGTTATACAGTAATTGGTAAATTAGCAGCGTGTTAAGTCAAGAACAACTTCATGCCCAAATAGCGGATCCAAATTTGTGTTCAGCCAACTATCTTTCTGATTTGGAGGCTTTGCAACAAACCTATCCCTACGCCACAAGTTTTTCGATTCTTTATCTCAAAACCCTCGCCAAAGAGAAAGACGTCAGGCTCTCTAAAGCACTCGAACAACACGCTTTCACGATTCAAAACAGAGTCATTTTATACGATTTACTAGTCGAAAGTTCAGTTATCGAAGAAAGGTCAATTACGGAAAATCCAATTACAGAAAATCCAATCGAAGAACCTCTTTTTGAAGAAAATCCAATCGAGGAAAATCCAATTGAGGAAAATCCAATCGAAGAAATTCATACTAAAGAACCCGAAACAACCGTCGAACCTGACCCCCTCGATCAACTACTCCGTGCAAGCCTCATAAGTAGTGCTTTCGTCGACCTCACCTATACCGATGAGCTCAAGTCCTTGGAGGTGGAACAAGAAGGGCTGTCAGCGCAAGAGAAAAGTACTGATGAGCCTCAAGTAGTAGCAAAACCAAGTGCTCCGGAAGAAAGACAAACGTTTTCACAATGGTTGCATTTTACCGATGCTGAAGCACAAGACGATCAAAAGGAATACCTCAAGTTCGATAAACCCAAACAAGACTTTTATTCGCCTGCAAAAAAAGCGAAAGAAAGCTTGAACTCAGATCAAATACCCGTTTCTGAAACCCTAGCCAAAGTGTACGCCATGCAAGGTGCGGTCGCCAAAGCAATTGGGGTTTATGAGCAATTAATTTTGCTTAATCCGGAAAAAAAGAGTTTCTTTGCAAACCAAATTAAAATACTTAAGAAAAACCTCAACGCATCATCATGACAGGAATACTTTCTTTTTTAATCATCGTAGCCAGCGCATTGCTGATTCTCGTTGTTTATGTTCAAAACCCAAAAGGTGGGGGCTTGAGCGCTGATTTCGGTGGAGCTTCTCAGCTTGGTGGCGTTCAGCGCACCAACGAACTCATCGACAAACTCACTTGGGGCTTAGCAGCAGCCATCGTTGTTTTCAGCCTTGGTATTTCAATTAGCCAGCCAAAACCACCAAAACAAGCCGCACCACAAACCCAACAGCAAGCACCTAACCAAGGCCAAGGCCAGGGTCAAGGTCAAAGCCAAGGTCAGTAAATCATATTTACCATATTTCAAATGTCAGTATGTCACGCATACTGACATTTTTTTTGTCCATTATGCAATTTTGACGCAAAACTGCAATTGGCATGTTTTTCGAAGAGCCTTCAGCAACTTAAAATAATTTTTATGTCAGTAAATTTCAAACCTTTGGCAGACAGAGTTCTGGTAGAACCTGCGCCAGCAGAGCAAAAAACAGCAAGCGGAATCATTATTCCAGACACAGCAAAAGAAAAACCATTGCGCGGTACTGTTGTAGCGGCTGGATCGGGCAAAAAGGATGAGCCTATGTCAGTAAAAGTTGGCGATTCCATCTTGTACGGTCAGTATGCTGGAACAGAAATCAAAATCGATGGGAGTACTTTTCTCATCATGAGAGAAGCAGACATTTACGGTATTTTTTAATCTTAATTAAACAAAAAAATGGCAAAAGAAATTCACTTTGATGTAGAGGCACGTGAAAAACTCAAAAAAGGAGTTGACGCATTGGCAAATGCTGTAAAAGTTACACTTGGGCCGAAAGGTCGCAATGTCGTAATTGGTAAAAAATTTGGTGCACCACACGTTACCAAAGACGGTGTTACCGTGGCTAAAGAAATTGAGCTCAAAGATCCCATTGAAAATATGGGTGCACAAATGGTCAAAGAAGTAGCTTCCAAAACCGCAGACATCGCTGGTGACGGAACAACAACTGCAACTGTATTAGCACAGGCTATTGTTACAGCAGGTCTTAAAAACGTGGCTGCAGGTGCCAACCCAATGGACCTCAAGCGCGGAATCGATAAAGCAGTTACTGAGGTCGTTTCAAACTTGCGCAAAATTTCTAAGCAAGTGGGTAACGACAACAGCAAAATCGAGCAAATCGCTACTATTTCTGCCAATAACGACGAAGCAATTGGCAAGCTCATCGCCGAAGCCATGAAAGTAGTTGGCAACGATGGCGTGATTACCGTCGAAGAAGCAAAAGGCACCGAAACTGAGGTGAAAACAGTGGAAGGAATGCAATTTGACCGCGGTTATTTATCGCCATATTTTGTAACCAACGCCGAAAAAATGATCACCGAAATGGAAAATCCTTTGGTGCTCATTTCCGAAAAGAAAATTTCCAGCATGAAAGAATTGCTTCCTATTTTGGAGCCAGTTGTTCAGGCAGGTAAATCCTTATTGATCATTGCCGAAGATGTTGATGGTGAAGCGCTAGGTACGCTAGTCGTGAACCGTTTGCGTGGCTCACTTAAGGTAGCTGCAGTAAAAGCTCCAGGCTTTGGCGACCGCAGAAAAGCAATGCTCGAAGACATCGCTGTATTGACCGGTGGTGTGGTTGTTTCTGAAGACCGCGGCATGACCCTCGAAAATGTCACAATGGACATGCTCGGGTCTGCTCAAAAAATCGAGATTGACAAAGACAACACAACTATTGTCAACGGAAAAGGTAAAAAAGCAGATATTCAAGCTAGAGTTGGTCAAATTCGTGCGCAAATTGAGCAAACAACCTCAGACTACGACCGCGAAAAACTACAAGAGCGCTTGGCTAAATTAGCTGGTGGTGTGGCTGTTCTTTATGTGGGCGCCCCGACCGAAATGGAAATGAAAGAAAAGAAAGACCGCGTTGACGACGCATTGGCTGCAACCCGCGCTGCTGTCGAAGAAGGTATTGTTCCAGGTGGAGGTGTCGCACTTATTCGTGCCATCGAAACCCTCGACAAACTCAAAGGTGCCAACGAAGACGAAATGACCGGTATTCAAATCGTAAAACGCGCTGCTGAAGAACCACTTCGTCAAATCATTGCTAATGCTGGCGGTGAAGGAGCGGTAATTGTTCAGAAAGTACGCGAAGGAAAAGGCGATTTTGGCTACAACGCGCGCACTGACAAATTTGAACAATTGTACAAATCAGGTGTCATCGACCCAACTAAAGTAACCCGTATCGCTGTTGAAAACGCATCTTCAATTGCTGCCATGCTCCTCACCACTGAGTGTGTCATTGCCGACGAACCAGAAGAAGCGAATCCTGCAGCTGCCATGGGCGGCATGGGCGGCGGAATGCCAGGCATGATGTAATGTATACAAGAGCCCTCGGGCTCTTTTTCGTTTCTTTCTTCCCGTTCTTACGGATAGCGAGAAATGTCTATATAGAGCCACCTTCGGGTGGCTTTCTTTTTTGTGTAAATTTGAGCTATGTGTTACAGTAATTCGTCAACATCTACCACTTTACAATTAGCTGAGCGCTATCAAAAACTGCTGCCGGGCAAGCCCATCGAACTTCCATATTACTTTGCATCGGGCTTTCAATTCCCAAGTTGGCACATCATTACCAATGCGCCAAACCTTGAACAAATGCGCTGGGGTTTGTTGCCCAAGTGGTATAACGGTGCCAATTGGATGGATTTCGCGGCTAAAACACTCAATGCCCGCATTGAAACTTGTCATGAAAAGGCTTCCTTTAAGCATTTGGTCCATTCCAATCGCTGCTTGGTGCCGTCTTCTGGTTTTTTCGAATGGCAGACTAACGGCAAACTTAAAAAGCCTTATTTCATTCGACTAAAAGACCAAGCTATTTTTTCAATAGCGGGCCTTTACGACACCTGGCTAGATCCCAATACAGGAGCATTTGAGCAAACGTTTACCATTCTCACAACAACAGCCAATGCATTAATGGCTGAAATACATAATTCCAAACAACGCATGCCTCTTCTTTTGTCGCCACACGAAGAAGCCGCTTGGTTAAGTGGCCATGCCTTACCCTCCGATGTTTCAAACCGATCAAATCTGAACTTAGAGGCCTGGGAGATTGATAAAAAACGCATTTTAGGCCCTGAGGCAAATTCGGTAATGGTAAGCCAAAGATATTGCAACAATTTGCCTGAACAGAAGGGCTTATTTGACTAACTTTGGCATCACAATTGTATAGCGCAAACACATGAAATATTTGCTACTCTTTTTTCTCTTTGGCTTGGTTGCTTCTTGCATTGAAATTTCCGACGACCTCACCCTCAACAACGATGGCTCAGGTACCTTGCGCTACAAAATCAACCTAAGTGCAAGCAAGGTTAAAGTCAATTCCATATTAGCCCTAGATAGCCTCGACGGCAAGCCCGTACCTAGCAAAACCCAAATCAGTGCCAAGATCAACGAATTTGTAAGGCTCCTAGATGCACAAGTAGGCATTTCAAATGTCCTGATCGAAGAAAATTATACAGACTACATTTTTAAATTTTCTTGCGATTTTACGAGTGTAAGAAATTTACAAGACGGTATTAAGCTGAGTTTAGCTCAAATCTCCAACGACAAATACAATACTTCTGCTGAGCAATTCTGGCTGAGTTGGGACGGCAATACTTTAGTGCGTACCATTCCTGCTTATGTTACGCAGCAAATTAAAAACTACAAATTAGAAAATGAAGAAAGCCTCAAAGAAGGTATTTATACTTCAATTGCGCGTTTTGAAAGACCTGTCGCAACCTTCGAAAATAAGTTAGGGACACTCAGTAAAAATCAAATGGCCGTAATGGTCAGAACCAATACCTTTGATTTGAAATCAAATCAACATCTCCTGGACAACACAATTGTTTTAACACCAAGATGATACTATCTTATTATGTTTAACTTCGCAGTATCTAATTTACCCTCGTGAATATATCCATCAAGTGCGCTTTTTTGTTTGTAGTGGCTCAGCTAGCTGCCACCAATTCCTGGGCCCAACTCAAAGCAATCCAATCTGAACAGCTCTTACCTAAAGATGCCGTTACTGTTTTCAGCATCAACAATATCAGCTTGTTGCAAAAAATCTCCATGGACGACCTCGTCAATTACGAATTCATGTCTGAGGTACACCAAGAATTGTTCGATGGTTCCACCTCTGGCAAAACACTCAAAGACGCTGGCCTAGACTTCAATCAAAGACTCAATCTGTTTTATGGCAAAACGTTTACCCATGAGCTCACTGGTTTTACTTTTGGCGTATCAGATAAAGTTGCGCTTTTCGAAGTTTTCGATGATTTTCAAGTTTTACAGAGCCCAATACCAGGCTTAGAAATTTACGGCACTTTTTTCAATAACCTCCTGATCAAAGACAACAAAGCAATTCTTATTCGCATAGAACCAACCATGGATCATATCGATGAGGTCACTGATTCAATTTGGTATGCCCGCGGCAACGAGATGCCATTCGAGTTTTTTGACGAAACCCCACAAGAAGATCAAATTCTCAACGAACAAACCTTTGAAGACAACTCCAATAACAACGTTTTCCCGGAGGCTACTGAAAACCCGGCCATCAAAAATTATTATGAGCTCCGCGATAGCGTGCAGGTGGTTCTTCAGCAAAAAGAGCTCACGCGCGTCATCAATGAAATCTTTTTGAATGGCATCAATCTCCACGACCACGACCCGCGTTTTGCCGCTCAACTCACCCATAATGCCGAAGGCGCTTTTTACCTCGATAACGCCCGAAACTTAGATAAATCACAAGGCTTGTGGTATTTTCAGACGGTTTTACCAACGCTCTACAAAGACCTTCAAGAACTCTATGCAGGAAACGTCATTCTGGGCGATCTTTTCCTGCGCGACAACCAAGTCGACTTTGAAGTTGAGGCTTTGTACGGCCCCGCGCTCGGAAGCATTTACTCCCAAATGAACGACGCCAAGTTTGATAAAAACGTACTTAAGTACATTCCAGCTTCTAGTCCTGCTTACTTTACCTATAACATCAACTTACTACAGGCCTATGAACAGGCTTACAAAGTAATGCTGCCGCTCCTTAGCGATGAGAAAAACGCACAAATTGCGATGAATGTACTGACACTTGAATTACTCAACGAATTCATTGACAAAGATGCTCTTTTCGATACTTACAAAGGCAGCATGTTTGGCACCTTTAATGGTGTTAAAAAAATCAAAACCAAGAAAATCGTCTTCACATACGACGAAGAAACCTTTGCTTATCAAGAACAAGAAACAGAAGCCGATGCAGATATGCCTGTTTTTACTTTAGGCTTTTCGACCGCAAGAGCAGATATCCCTGAAATGGTGCTCAAACACATGGGGCGCTTGAGTTCGCGGGTACAACGCTTTGAAAATTACTGGCGCATAGACAACGCCATTTTAGATGCAGCGCCGCTCTATATTTTGAACACCGGAAAACTGCTCATTTTTACCAACGACGAAGACCTCGCCAGACACCACACTGCTGGTTATGGCGCAGAAGCTTTAGGTAAAAAACAACGTAAAACAGCCAGCAAAAGTGGTTTTATGTATGGTTCCGTAGACATCACCGAAACCCTCGATCGTTTTCCTACCGAAGTACTCACGCCTCGCAACGCCGAAATCATCTCTTCGCTCAAAGGTAAATCTGGCCGACTCGAACTCACTTCATCCGAGACCACGGAGGCTCACACCACCTTTAAATTGAGTTACAGCTATACTGGTGCAGAATCTACAGGCAAACACCTGCTCGACCTCGTCAATTCGCTGTATCTCATTTACACATTGAATCCTTAAAACAATGTACCGTAAGTTTTTGACTCTTGTTTTAATTGCAGGCAGTCTGGGTTTGGTTTTGTTCGTCAAGTCTTTTTTGTTTGAGCAGCCCAAAACACCTCGCCTCATTGACCGACTCCCAAGTGCCGATTTTCTTGGAAAAGCGAATATTCTAGAGCTGGCCAAGGAAACCAATTCCATGCTCCAATACAACAAGATGTCCATGCGGGACTTCACTACCTATGAATTTTTATTGGGTCAGGGCAAACAATACGGCATCGACCTAGAATCCAATCTCTATCTTTTTGCCAACGAAGACGGCAATTGGGGTGCACTCATCCGACTCACCGATTCTTCCAAGGTTCAATTAGGTATTGAACGCTTGTTAAAGTATGCCGCACTCCAAGATTCTGTAGTTGGAGGCAATAAATTCTATTATATCGAGAAGGAACAATCTTACCTGCATTACGGCAAAGATTACGCACTCATCTATCAAGGGACTGACTTCATCAAAACTTTGAACCACGTAGTTTCGGCCCACTACGGTTCGCAGCAAAAAGTTTGGAAACAGTTTTTGAAGCAAAAACAATTCAAGGATGAGCACCTCGTTATTTATGCCAATTGGTCCAAACTCAAGCGCTTTGATATCCAAACCGCCATGTTTGCCCACGACAGCGACTCTCTAGGATTCAAATTGAAGAGTTACATCAAAAAACGCACACCTCTTTATTTCTCGCTCAAAAAATCCGGCCTAAGTTACAGCAGTAATCTGCAGACCGATCGTTTGATAGACGTCCATTTGGATGTCAGTGAATTTAAAAAGCAACGCCAAGATTCCGTTTATGTGCAATTAGCTCAGCTTAGCCGTAAAATAGGTTTCCCGTTTGAGCGCTTTTTAGCTGCCTGGAACGGTGATTTAGTGTATCAAGAAGGCGGAAGGCAAGTTCAAGAAGTTCGCTATATCGAGACTGTTCTAGACGATGATTTCAATGAAACAGAAGTGGAGCGCATGCGCTACGACACCGTAGCTGGTTTTGCAGTATTGGCCTCCCTTAATAGGTCAGCGCCACAATTTATTGGAAAATTAATGCAAAAAGGACTTTTGCGTCAAGATGAAGATGGTTACCGTTTTCTATTTTCACCTTTATTGCATTTTCAGAAGTCGGGACCGTATTACCAGTATTTTTCTGCAGCGGCGTCCCCACCAATTGTGCGCAGCCAACAAAATCAGGTGCTTTGGAAGTATAAGGGCACTAAATACTATTTTAAGATTGACAAAATTACACGCTACGAAATCTTTGGTAGCTTGCAAATTCCGGTGAGGTCCATACTACGTCGCAATAAACTGATTTAAGGCCAGTTTTAAGCGAAAATAAATTCGTCTTGGTGTTGTTCAATGTAAGACAATATGCCGAGGATTTCATCGAGTTCTGAGCTCGTTACCAAACGGGTGCGGTAATCTTTAAAATGCGAGATTCCTTTGAAATAGTTGGTGTAGTGCCTTTTCATCTCGGCAATTCCTAATTTAGGACCTTTCCATTTGATGCTCATGATTAAATGTTCGCGGCATGCCAAAACGCGTTCGGCGAGGGTCGGTCCGGCAAGTGTTTCGCCCGTTTGAACATAATGTTTGATTTCTCTAAAAATCCAGGGATAGCCAATAGAGGCCCGGCCAATCATGACGCCATCTACGCCGTATCTATTTTTGTACGTAAGTGCTTTTTCTGGGCTGTCGATATCGCCGTTGCCAAAAACAGGGATGTGCATGCGCGGATTGTTTTTCACTTCAGCAATAAGCGACCAATCGGCTTCGCCTTTATACATTTGTTTGCGCGTGCGTCCATGAATAGAAATGGCTTCAATACCGATGTCCTGTAGGCGTTCAGCGGCATCAACGACATTTTTGGTGTCGTCGTCCCAGCCTAAGCGCGTTTTAACGGTTACCGGAAGGGAAGTTGCATTGACAATTTCTTTGGTCAGGCGCACCATTTTTGGGATGTCTTGAAGCAAGCCTGCGCCGGCCCCTTTACAAGTTACCTTTTTGACAGGGCAACCGTAATTGATATCGATGAGGTCTGGTTGAACGGCCTCTATAATTTGTGCAGATTGCACCATGCTGTCGGTCTCTGAACCAAAAATCTGAATACCAATTGGGCGCTCGTATTCAAAGATGTCGAGTTTTTGGCGGCTTTTGGCGGCGTCGCGGATCAGGCCTTCAGAGGAAATGAATTCGGTGTACATGAGGTCTGCGCCGTACTGCTTGCAAAGTGCGCGAAAAGGCGGGTCGCTGACGTCTTCCATGGGTGCCAAAAGCAGTGGAAAATCACCGAGTTCGATATTGCGTATTTTAACCATAGGTGCTGTTAGTTGACGCCCATTGCTTTGAGGTATTCCTTGAGCTTTTGCTCGTTGCTTAAGCGCAACACCATGAGCTTGTCGGCAGTATCGACCACGATGTAGTCTTGAAGGCCATCTAGCAATACGGTTTTATTGTGCGGTACATTGATCAGGCAATTTTCGGAATCGAAAGCAAACACATTTTGACCGATAATTGAATTTTGTTGCGTGTCTTTATCTAAGTGAGTGGTGAGGCTGCCCCAAGTACCGAGGTCGCTCCAGTCAAAGTCGGCGAGCACCATACTTACGTTTTGTGCTTTTTCCATGACCGCAAAATCGATGGAGATGTCAGGACAAGCTGCAAAAGCATCTTTCAAAAAGGCAATTTCTTGAGCACTGCCATAGACTTCGGGCTGTGCGCTAAATATTTGGTGAATGTCGGCCTGATACTGCGCAAGTGCATCGAGGATAACTGCTGATTTCCATACAAAGATGCCGGCATTCCAAAAGAAGTTACCTGCATCGAGAAAGGCCTGAGCAGTGGCTAAGTTCGGTTTTTCGCGAAATTGTAAAACAGGGCAAGCACTTCCTTTTTGGGTTTGTTCGGTTTTTTCGAATTCGATATAGCCATAGCCGGTGTCGGGTCTGGTGGGTTCTATGCCGAGCGTTACGAGTTTGCCATCTTGGGCCGTTTGCCAAGCTGTTCGAATGATTTCTTCGAAACGCGACTCATTGATAATGAGGTGGTCTGCAGGAGAGATCAAAAGGGTTGCATCGGGGTCGAGTGCGTGAATTTTTGCAGCTGCATATGCGATGCAGGGCGCTGTGTTTTTGCGTTCTGGCTCGCACAATACTTGGCTACTGGTGAGTTCTGGTAATTGTTCGAGTACGAGCGCTTCGTAGGAGGTGTTGGTCAGGATATAGATGTGTTCTGCCGGAATGAATTTTTGCAAGCGCTCAAAGGTGAGGCGCAGCAAAGATTTGCCAATGCCGAGTACATCTAAAAATTGTTTTGGATTTTCAGAAGTAGAAAGTGGCCAGAAACGGCTTCCGACGCCACCAGCCATAATAAGGCCATATGTATTTTTACTATTCATGCGTAAGGGGTGTTATGGCGGCAAGCGCATGTACTAAATAAATACGGTTGCTACCAAATTCTGTACAAAGATAACGAGTTCTTCGGAGTTCACCTTTGATAAAGTGTTTGTTGTTCAAGTAGAAATGCGCATTTCTTGGCAGGCTTTCTAACGTAATTTCATCTTTGAGATCAAAAGTGCGCAAGACCCTACTGAGCTGTACATCCCCACCACTCGAGGCCTTCAGCCGCACAAAGCTTTTTTCTAAAACGTGGTGTAGCTCTGTTGGGAGTGCTTTGCTTTCTAAAAGTGGCAATAAGCGGTGCCGAAAAGCAGTTTTCCATTCGAGCCCATGAGCTGCGACTTTCCAGCCGTACTGACGGTAGGTGTCTAAGTGTGCGAGTTCGTGAAGGGCGGTAATTAAAAAACTATAGGGGTTGAGGTCCCCGTTGACGGTAATAATTGGTTTGGTTTGCAGTGGGTGGGTTCTAAAATCGCCGAGTTTGGTTTTGCGTCCGGGTACAATTTTAAATTGAACGCCTGCGCTCAAAATGCAATCAGCTAAATAGGGCGTAAAAGCTGCCGGAGCAAATTTTTCGAGGGTATCTATGAAGTGTTGGCGCTTGGACTGCATGACCACAAAAATAATGTTTAACTTAGCGTAGTGAAACTCCTACAACAATTTGGTCGATATATACTCATGCTGAGTGTCGTTTTTACACGTCCAAATCGCTGGCGTTTCTTTTGGAAGCACACCTTTCTAGAAATCGACCAAATCGGCATCAACTCCTTGCCAATTGTGGCCCTCATGTCTACTTTCATGGGCGCAGTTATCGCATTGCAAACCGCGTCAAGCATGGAGAGCCCCTTGCTCCCAGACTACACCGTTGGTTTCATTACCCAATCAAGTACCATCTTAGAATTTTCCCCTACCATTATCTCGCTTATTCTCGCGGGTAAAGTGGGCTCAAATGTCGCCTCCGAAATTGGCACCATGCGCGTTACCGAACAAATCGACGCTTTAGAAATCATGGGAGTCAATTCCTTGAACTTCTTGGTTTTGCCCAAAATTACCGCTGCTTTGGTGTTCTTTCCCGTACTAGTCGTTTTCTCCATGGCGCTCTCCATGTTTGGCGGTTGGCTGGCCTTGTTGGTTTCAGACCTCACCACCACCGAAATTTACATTCTAGGTATCCGCTCTTTTTTCAATCCGTTTCACATTACTTATGCACTTACCAAAACACTTGTTTTTGGTTTTCTAATTGTGAGCATTTCCTCTTTTTACGGCTATTATGTCAAAGGAGGCTCACTCGATGTAGGTAGAGCTTCTACGCAAGCGGTTGTAAGCAGTAGTGTCGCGATCCTCATTGCCAATTTTATTCTTACCCAACTCATGTTGCTCTCATGATCGAAGTCAAACAAGTTTCCAAAAGCTTCAATGGTCAAAAGGTACTTTTTGATATCGACCACGTGTTTGAAGAAGGGCAGGTCAATCTCATCATTGGACAGTCGGGTCAAGGAAAATCAGTATTGGCAAAATGTATTGTAGGCTTGTATGAAGCGGACGCAGGTCAAATTTTATTCGACAAGCGCAATTTTACCGAAATGGACCGCTATGAGCGCAGTAACATCCGTCAAGAAATTGGCATGCTTTTCCAAGGCGCAGCACTTTTTGACTCCATGACCGTAGAGCAAAACGTTATGTTTCCGCTGCAAATGTTCACCAACATGACCAAAGCCGAAATTCAAGCCCGTGCCGATTTTTGCCTGGACCGCGTCAATTTAGCGGGCCGAAACAAACTCATGCCCTCAGAATGTAGTGGCGGTATGCAGAAAAGGGTTGGTATTGCCCGTGCCATTGCCATGAACCCGCGTTACTTATTTTGCGATGAACCCAATTCTGGCCTCGATCCCAAAACCTCAATTGTCATCGACAAACTCATCCGAGACATCACGCAAGAATACAAAATAACCACAGTTGTCATTACCCACGATATGAACAGCGTTATGGAAATCGGCGATCACATTCTCTTTATCCATCAAGGTAAAAAATGGTGGGAGGGCGACCGCCACTCCATTATCAACGCCACCAATCCCGAGATTGAAAGTTTTGTTTATGCATCGTCATTTATGAAAGAAATACGTTCTCTGCTGCAAAAAAAAGCACAATAATTCCTAGCTTTTTTTATTTCAACTTTTGTAATATTGATTTCTTTCTTATCTTTGCAGCCCCAACAGGGTCTTGTGCAAACGGCATAAGGTTTACATAAAATTGCGGATGTGGTGAAATTGGTAGACACGCCAGACTTAGGATCTGGTGCCGAGAGGTGTGCGGGTTCGAGTCCCTCCATCCGCACTAAGGTCTCGTTGGCTCAACGAGGCCTTTTTTTTTAATATTAGGCTTAACAAAACGATCGCATGAAAATTACACGTCAAGAAATCGATGCCCAAAACGGCGTATTAAAAGTAGAAATCGCTGCTGCCGACTACCAAAACAAAGTAAAGGCGGCCCTAGACAAATACCGTAAAACAGCTAAAATCCCTGGTTTTAGACCTGGTCATGTCCCGGCAGGCCTTATTCAAAAACAATACGGAAAGTCTGTTTTACTAGAAGAACTCAACAAACTAACCAACGACGCGCTTTACCGCTACGTCATAGACGAAAAACTCGATATCTTAGGTAATCCGCTTCCTATCGAAAACGGCGTTGAAGGAAGCTTCGATGCACCTGCTGATTTTGTATTTAGTTACGAAATTGGCTATAGCCCTTCCTTTGAGTTGCCAATTTCATCCAAAACAAAGATGGAATACAACACCGTTAAAATCGACAAAAAATTGCTCGGCAAACAAACCGAAGACCTCCGTCGTCGTTATGGCAAACTCATCTCTTCAGATGTCGTTTCAGACAAAGACATGGTCATGGGTAAATTCGAAGAACTCGACGCAAATGGCGTAAAAGAGGGCGGTATTAGCCATTCTACCACCATTTCTATGGAGTTTTTGACCGACAAAGCGGGTGTTAAACTATTGACCGGCAAAAAAGTCAACGATACCTTTGCTTTAGACCTCACTTTGGTTTCTAAAGGGCCAGAAGATGCCGCCGCTATGCTCGGTATTGCTCCTGACGCTTATGCCACACTAGAATCGAAGTTCAACTTCACCATCAACGACATCAAACGCATGGAAATGGCCGAACTCAACGAGGAGCTCTTCCAAAAGTTGTTTGGCGATGAAGTCAAGACCGAAGAAGAAATGAACAAACGCATTGAAGCCGACCTCGCGCGCATGTTCGAGGAAGACGCCGACCGCTTGTTTACTAAAAAAACTTTTGATCTTCTGATTGCCGAGACCAAAATGACCTTCCCTGAAACCTTCTTGAAAAGATGGATCAAATCTTCTTCAGAAAAACCAGTTTCAGACGAAGACCTCGACCGCGAGTTCGATGCCTACCTCAATTCTTTGAAATGGCAACTGATCCAAACCAAAATTTTCAAAGACAACAACATCCAACTCACCAACGAAGAAGTCATTGACTACACCAAATCATTGGTACTTGGCAATTATGCACAATACGGTTTGCCTGCTCCTGACGACGCAGAACTTACCGATACCGCTAAGCGTTTGTTGCAAAACAAAGAACAAGCAAACGGAATCTACGATCGTTTGGCCGAAGCAAAGCTTACGGCTTTCTTTAAAAGCACGGTATCTTTAACTAAAAAAGAGTTGGCCTACGACGAATTCGTAGCCATGGCGCAAGCATAAATTAAATGTTCGCTTAAGTAAGCTTAAGCCACATCCCAATCTAAAACCAACAAATTTTTGTTGGTTTTTTTGTGCCCATAAAAATGCTGTATTTGCCTGATCATCGCTTCTAGGTGCGGCATCTTCATGCTGCGGTTTGGTATCAAAGCAATCACTTCTCTTGCCGGAGCAGCTTGTAATTCGGCAATTGACTTGATGCCCTGTTGTTGTTCGGGCTTTAAGCGAAAATGCGCAGGGATCAATGTGTAGCCACCATTCTTATTTACCATATCGATGAGCAAAGGCAAATTCCCTCCTTCGTAATCCCAGTCTTGCGCATCGTTGTCGTGATTCAACTGACAAAAATGGAGCATTTGCGTACGCAAGCAATTGCCTTTGTTGAGTAGCCAAGGGTGTTTTTGCTGAATTTGTTCAAATTGGATCTCTTCACTTTTCACCTCAGGACAATACACCTGGATTTCTTCTAAATAAAGCGGCACACTCCTTAGTCGAGGGTCGAGGTGGGGCCCGGCAATAATGGCCATATCGAGTTCTTTCCGTTCTAATGCATCGAGCACATCGGTGGTCTTGAGTTCGCGGATCTTCAGCTTGATATTTCCAAAATCAGCGATCCAGGTACTAAAGAGGTCAGGTAGTAAGTATGCCGCAATTGTTGGAATGACACCTATGCGCACCTCTTCCTTGACATGGCCCTTTAGCTGATCAGACAACAATTTGATTTTGTCGGTTTCGGCGAGAATTTCTCTGAGGATCGGAATGAGCTGTTGCCCAGAAGGGGTGAGTTGAAGCGGGTTGCTATCGCGGTCAAAAATGGCGTAACCCAGGGTTTCTTCAGCTTTTTTGATTTGCATCGATAGGGTAGGTTGGGTTACAAAGCACCTCTCGCTTGCACGTTGAAAGAGTAGTTCTTCGCTGAGGACTACGATATAGTTCATTTGTTGAATGGAAATCATATAGAAAGAATCTATACAAATATAAAATAAATTGAAATAAATTATAACACTTCTCCAACCAAAGCGCTGTATCTTTGTTCCACAAATTAGTAATCCTAAAAACAAAAAAATATGTCAACTCTAGTTGGAAAAAAATTCCCAGACATTACCGTGAAAGCCATCGACGAAATGGGCGATGCCTTTCAATTGAACGTATTGAAACAAGCAACCGACAACAACAAAAAAGTGGTCTTGTTTTGGTACCCTAAAGACTTCACTTTCGTTTGTCCTACCGAAATCCATGCGTTTCAAGAGGCAGCAGCTGAATTCGAAAAGCGCAACACAATTGTAATTGGTGCTTCTTGCGATACCGCTGAGGTTCATTTTGCTTGGTTAAGTACTTCTAAAGACAACGGTGGTATCGAAGGTGTTCGTTTTCCTTTGATCGCTGATTCTACGCGTTTGTTGGCTCAAGAATTAGGTATCCTCGACTACGATATGTTCGACGAAGACAACATGGCCGGTGACAACGTACCTTATCGTGCTACTTACCTTCTTGACGAAACCGGTATGGTGTTTCACGAATCCGTCAACCACTTCCCTGTAGGGCGCAACGTACATGAATTCATCCGCCTGATCGACGCATTTACACACGTTCAAAAACACGGTGAAGTTTGTCCTGCAAACTGGGAAGAAGGAAAAGATGCCATGAATGCTACACGCAATGGCGTTGCCGACTACCTAAGCAAACACTAAGCAGATGTTTAGCGACCTCACTTCAGATACGCTCGACCAAGTTTTGGCTTCAAATGCCAAAGTTATGGTTCAGTACGGCGCAGGTTGGTGCGGCAATTGCAAAATTACCAAGCCTAAATTCAAGCGTTTGGCCGAGACCCATACAGACATCGCCTTTGTATATGTCGACGCAGAGCACTATCCAAATGCACGCCAATTCGCCAATGTCAGCAACCTACCTACTTTCGCTTCCTTCGAAGGTGGTAAGTTAGTGGCAGAAGCGCAGGGAAATAAAATAGAAACCATTCAAGAAGTACTCGATGCGCTTACCAGTCATTAAACACCTCGTCGAATTCATCGAACAAAACGACGAAGACTACATCAATGAAACCATGGAAACGCTAGAGTTCTTAATTGAGGCCCCTGGCATCAAAGACGAAGAACTCGATGTCATCGGCGAATTGCTTTCTAATTTCTCTGGCGCACTTGAGGTTCACAAAGAAATTCAGAATGGTGTACCCAAACGAGACGCCTTAAATGGCTTCATGAAACGGGTCACCGGATCGATTAACTAACTAAAAACCACCTTCGGGTGGTTTTTTTATGCCTATCTTTGCGGCATGTCAGATCTACTGAATAAGTTAGAAGCCATTCATTTTCGCTTCATAGAAGTCGGCAAAATGATCACAGACCCCGATATCATCTCGGACATGAGTCGGTATGTCAAACTCAACAAAGAATACCGCGACCTCGAAGTCCTGGACGGTACCTACCTGCAATTCAAACTCTTGCTAAGTAACTTGCAGAGCGCCAAAGCTTTGCTCGAAGAAGAGCAAGATCCCGAAATGCGCGAAATGGCCAAAGCCGAAATAGACGAGCTCGAGCAGGCTAGACCCATTCTCGAGGAAGAGATCAAATTACTGCTCATTCCTAAAGACCCCGAAGACGATAAAAATGCCATCATTGAGCTCCGCGCTGGCACAGGCGGCGATGAAGCCTGTATTTTTGTGGAAGACATCTACCGCATGTATACCATGTACTTTAAAGCCATGGGCTGGACCTGCGAAGTACTCAACTCTTCGGAAGGTTCTGTAAAAGGATACAAAGAGATTTCTATGGAAATAACAGGTGCAGGCATCTATGGTTCCTTGAAATTCGAATCAGGCGTTCACCGTGTACAACGCGTTCCCGAAACAGAATCTCAAGGCCGCGTGCACACCTCCGCCATTACTGTTGCAGTGCTTCCAGAGGCTGAAGAAGTCGATTTCGAACTCGATATGAACGACGTCAGAAAAGACACCTTCCGTGCTTCAGGTGCAGGTGGTCAGCACATTAACAAAACAGAATCGGCCATCCGTCTTACCCATATTCCATCAGGTTTGGTTGTAGAGTGTCAAGATGGGCGTTCACAGCATAAAAACTTAGAAAAAGCCATTTCCGTTTTGCGTTCGCGCTTATATCAACTTGAGCTTGACCGCATTCACAACGAACGCGCTGCCCAAAGAAAAACGCTAGTCTCTACCGGAGACCGCTCTGCAAAAATCAGAACATATAATTATCCACAAGGGCGCATCACAGATCACCGCATCAACAAAACAATGTACAATTTAGGTGTATTTATGAATGGCGATATCCAAGAAATGCTAGACGCACTCAAAATGGCCGAAAACGCCGAAAAATTAAAAGGAGAAACCGCATGACCAAAGCCGAACTCATTGCGCAGATCAAACAAAAAGAGAGTTTTTTATGCGTTGGACTTGATCCAGACCTTGCTAAAATACCCCAGCACTTATTGCAAACCGAAGATCCCCTTTTCGAGTTTTGCAAAGCAATCATAGACGCTACGCATCCTTATGCCGTCGCTTTTAAACCGAATACCGCATTTTTTGAGTGTCACGGTGCTGCAGGGTGGGAGTCCTTGCGCAAAACTATAGCTTATATTCCTAATGAGTGTTTGATTATTGCAGATGCCAAGCGCGGCGATATCGGCAACACTTCGGCTTATTACGCCAAAACATTTTTTGAGCACATGCAAGCCGATGCCTTAACGGTTGCACCTTATATGGGTTCAGATTCCGTATTGCCGTTTTTGCAATTTGAAAACAAATGGGTCATCTTACTCGCTCTTACTTCCAATGAAGGCGCCAAAGATTTTCAGTTAGTGGAAGCCAACGGAAAAGCGCTTTTCGAAACCGTTTTAGAAAAATCAGCAGCGTGGGGAACGCCTGACAACATGATGTATGTGGTGGGTGCTACGCGTGCCGAAGACATTGCTAGGGTGAGGGCATTCGCTCCAAATTATTTCTTTTTGGTGCCTGGTGTTGGTGCTCAGGGAGGAGACCTAGATACGGTTGTTAGATACGGAGCAAATGCAGAATGCGGATTACTCGTGAATTCATCTCGCGCCATTATTTACGCAAGTTCAGGGCTCGATTTTGCAGTTGCTGCAAAAAAAGAAGCGCTGAATATGCAAGCTCAAATGGCGTTGCACGTTCAGCGCTTCGAATGGTAAGTGGATATTAGCGTGTAGCTAAATCTGCGTTTTGCGTAGTTTGTTCAAGACTTCCGTATGCATCGCAGCTCGCTTTGCGGCCTGCTCCACAAGAAGCTAATACGAGAAGAGTTGCAAATGCCGCTAGAATAAAAGTTGATTTTGTTTTCATGGTGTTTGTTTTGTTGTTGTTGCTGCCTTTAACGGAAGTTATACTACAAAGTTACAATTTTTAAAAAAATAGCACGTTTAGTCTTGTATATTTAAGCATGCGCAGCTTCATCGGCATAGGATTTATATTGTTTTTGACTTGTTCGACCTGGGCGCAAGGCTATTATGCCATTGAAAATTCATCAAATCCCCTGCCTAAAGCACTTTCGGTACTTCAAAGCGCTTTCAATACCAAGTTTTTATTGCCGGCCTGGCAGAAAAAATACAATGAATGGCAGTCGTTGGCGCTGGCAGAGGGTTATTTTCTATTTGCCTTGGAGCCTAGGGCTATCAAAGATTCAGTTCAATACTATCAAATCAATTTAGGTCGTTTTTTCGAAGGAATTGCGCTCAAAAGTCCAACAGAACTCAACTACCTATCTGCAAAAGAGTTACAATTATTGGTTCAAGATTCACTGAATTGGTATGTCAATAACGGCTACCCCTTTGCTCAAATTTCATTGCAGGTCAGCTCAGGATCTGTGCCCATAGCAACCTTACAAACCACTAAGGGCCCTGAGGTCAAATGGGGTCAAATCCATGTGAAGCCAGAAGGTGTTATTAAAGAAAAAGTGCTGGCCAATTTATTGCAAATTGAATCCGGAACTTTATTTAGTGAACAGCAGTTGTTACAAGCCGAAATGCAAGTGGCAGGGCAGTTGCCTTTTAAATTATTGCGTTCGCCCGAATGGGCCCTCGAAGAGCAAAGTGCGGCAGTATATTTATTTCTGGAAAGGATCAAAATGAGTTCGGCTACAGGTATTATTGGCCTGCAACAAAATCCAAGCACGCAACAAAATGCATTGGTAGGAGAGCTCAATTTGCAGCTGCAGAACACATGGCAGAAAAACGAAAAATTCACTTTGCATTGGCGTAGCATTGCACCTCAAACCCAGCTGCTGAAAAGTACACTAACTTGGCCTTATATCGGTGGTTCTTCTTATGGCGTAAACGCAGGCTTTTCATTGTATCGCCGCGACACCTCATTTTTGGAGCTCAAAGGGAATATTGGCCTTACTTATTTATTGGCTAACAATTGGCAGCTGCTTGCCATACTAGATTACTGGCAATCCAATGCCCTTACAAACGTTACTGCCCTTTCCAATTTAGCAACCTTCTCTACACTTTCATATGGAATTGGTTTGCAACGGCAAAAGCTGGATTTTTTACCAAATCCAAGAAAAGGGATGCAGTTGAAAGCCAGTTACCTTGTAGGAAACAAAAAGGCACAGAATGATTTGCTCACATGGCGTCTAGAGCTTTCACAGCGGTATTTTTTGCCACTCACTAAGCGCCAGGTTTTGAGTCTGAGTCAAGAGTTTGCGCATATTCAGTCAGCCACTTTATTCAGTAATGAATTGTATCGTTTTGGTGGTTTAGAACGCATGCGCGGTTTTGATGAAGAAGCATTTTTTGTTTCTACACTTGCCTTTGCTGGGTTGGAGTATCGTTTTTTACTGGATCAGTACGCTCATTTTTTAGTTTTCACGGATTGGGCCTGGCTCCAAAACAAAGTGCTGGGGCAGCAGCAAACTTCTGTTTACGCTGTGGGTTTGGGTTTGGTGCTGGGTTCAGAAAACGGCCAGTTCAAGTTGAGTTATGGACTCGGGTCGCAACTCGGACAACCTTTGCAACTGAATGCAGGTAAATTACACGTGGGCTTTATTTCCTATTTTTAGCCCATGAAAATTATTTTTGCCAGTCACAATCAAAAGAAGGCTGAAGAAATCCGTTCTATTTTACCTGACGGCCTCACACTGCTCACTTTGCAAGACCTCCACTTAAAAGAAGAAATTCCGGAAGACGAACCTACTATAGAAGGCAATTCTGCCTTTAAAGCCCAGTGGGTTTTTGCGCATTTTGGTTTGCCTTGTTTTGCAGATGACACCGGTCTTGAAGTTAGCGCTTTAAATGGCGCGCCAGGTGTGCATTCTGCACGTTATGCAGGAGCGCAGCGCAGTGATCAAGACAATATGGATAAACTCTTACAAGCGCTAGAAGGTCAAGCAGATAGAAGCGCGCAATTCAAAACCGTCATTACTTATTGCGATGGAGACCAAGCGCTGCAATTTACTGGAATCGTAAAGGGCAGCATTGGAATGCAAAAGAATGGTACGGAAGGTTTTGGCTACGATCCTTTGTTTATCCCGGAAGAAGTCGGCAAGACTTTTGCACAAATGACCCTCGCTGAAAAAAATCAGTATAGTCATAGGGCCAGGGCTACTGCTCAATTTTTGGAATTTCTACAAGAAAAGGCCGCGCTTTAGGCTTCGTCTTCGATGAGTATAGCCACCGAATGTACGTCGCCGTTGATCGGCGGACAAAGTTTGGTGATTTTTACTTTCAAGGCTTCAATCCCTTTTAATTCAGTTTTGATTCTGGTCAGGATGCGTTGACCAACGTGCTCAATGAGTTTGGAGCGGATGGCCATTTCTTCAACTACAATGCGGTTGACATCAACGTAATCAATGGTGTCTGCAAGCGTGTCTTGCTCGGCAGCCTTGCTAAAGTTGGTCAGCATTTCGATATCGACTTCGTAGTGACCTCCAATACGACCTTCTTCGGGCAGGCAGCCGTGAAAAGCATAGCACTTGATGCCGTTGACAAAAATTTTATGCTTCATGGAGGATGGCTTCGACTGCACTTAGGCCAAGGTCTAGACGCGCAAGGACTTCTTCTTTTCCGAGGAATTCAGAAATCTCGAACATGCCAGGGCCAGCGCCAACGCCAGTTAGTACCAAACGATAAGGAAGGAGCACTGCACCAATGCCAAGTTGTTTTTCGGCTAAGAAAGTTTTAAAGGCAAGCTCGATCGAACTTGCAGAAAAATCTGTCAGGTTGGCAACAAGGTGTTTCCATTCTTGGATATAGGCTGCGGTTTCTGGTTTCCATTTTTTGCGAATGGTTTCTGCATCAAACGCAGTAGGGCGTCCGAAGAGATAAGCACCTTCTGTAAGGATGTCTTGTACAAAAGTGGCACGTTCTTTCATGAGGTGACAAATTTGTTCTAGTGCGGCATCTGGTAAATCAAGGGGCTGAACCTGACGCAGTTGCTGTGCGATTTCAGCATTAGATTGGGCGCGCAAATAGGTTTGTTGAAACCATTTGGTTTTTTCAGGGTCGAATTTGGCACCTGCTTTACTGACGCGCTCGAGTGAAAAGGCTTCCACGAGCTCGTCTAAGGTAAATATTTCTTGTGTTGTACCGGGGTTCCAGCCAAGGAGGGCAAGCATATTGATAAACGCCCCAGGCAAGTAGCCTTTTTCGCGGTAACCAGAGTAGAGCTCACCTTCAGCGGTAGTCCAATTGGTAGGGAATACAGGGAAGCCGAGGCGGTCGCCATCGCGTTTAGAGAGTTTGCCATTGCCATCTGGACGCAGTAGAAGTGGAAGATGCGCGAATTCAGGGCAAGGCCAACCAAATGCTTCGTAAAGCAATACGTGAAGAGGTGCTGATGGCAACCATTCTTCGCCGCGAATGACATGGCTGATCTCCATGGTGTGGTCGTCGACGATGTTGGCGAGGTGGTAGGTTGGCATGCCATCGCTCTTGAACAATACTTTGTCGTCGAGGTTGTTGGTATTGACAACAACCCAACCGCGGATGAGGTCAGAGAAACGGACGTCGCGGTTGCGCGGCATTTTCATGCGGATAACGTAGGGTTCGCCGGCAGCTAAGAGTTGTTCTACCTCAGATTGCGGCAAAGTGAGGGAGTTGCGCATGCTGCTGCGCGTAACGCTGTTGTATTGCCAATTGGGCATGCCCATGGTTTTGGCTTGGTCGCGCATGCGGTCGAGGTCTTCGGCGCTGTCAAAAGCGTAATAGGCTTTGTCTTCGGCGATGAGTTGTTCGGCGTAGGGTTTGTACATAGCTTTGCGCTCAGACTGAACGTAGGGGCCAAATGAGCCACCCAAGCCAGGGCCTTCTGTGGGCATAATTCCACACCAAGCAAGTGCATCCATGATGTAATCTTGCGCGCCCGGAACAAAGCGGGTTTGGTCGGTGTCTTCTACGCGGATCAAGAAGGTGCCGTTATGTTTTTTAGCAAAAAGGTAATTGTAAAGAGCCGTGCGCACACCTCCCATATGGAGCGGGCCAGTAGGAGAAGGGGCAAAGCGAACGCGAACAGGTACTGAAGACATAATATTTTTTCTAGACTGCAAAGATAGTGATTTGAAAAAGAATCAAGTTAGGAATTGAGGTCTATCATCTTTGGCACTTGCTATCTGAAGAACTTTACATCTTTAAGTGCAAAATATATTGCATTGTAAGCAACGTGAGTGTTGACTTATTGTAGTATGATTTTCTGAGTTTTTCCGAAGGCATTTTTCAGAAAATAGATGCCACTTGAAAGGCCAGCTGTTGCCATTTGATTGTCGCCTTTTTGAAGCGCAACAACTTTTTGAACTTGCCCTAAGGAATTGAGAAGCTCGAGCTCTAGCGCTTGCGTTGTTTCGATGTACAGCGCATTGGCATCTTGTCCTTTCAACTTCCAGTTAGCAGCTTCTAAGATGTTTATGCCTGCATTGCCGTCTAGGTTGATTTTGACGATGTAATCTAATACATTGGCGCAGGAGTCGTCGTAGATAGCGTAGTTGACCAAACCACTTGTGATGTCGTCATAGCCATCTAGGATGAGGTTTTCTATATAGGTAGAATCTTGAGAGCAAAAACAATTGGCGTTGACCTGGAAGTTTTTGTCGGTTAGGTTTTGAAGGTTGTAGTCGGTGTTGTAACAAATGGTGTTGTTTTCAATAAGTGTAGAGTTTGGACTGTAAGCCAACACGGCAACACCCACACCGTTGTTGGTGATGATATTATTGGTGAGTGAACTGCCGTCGCCCAAACGAACCGCTAAAACATTACTATCAAAGGTGTTGTTACTGATATTTGCCCCACCAGAGTTGTCAATAGCTACTCCATTACCTTCAAAGTAACAATTTTGAATCGTATGTCCGTAAGCCTCTGCAAAAGCGAAGTCGTTATCGATGAATTGGCAGTTGCTTACCAAACCAGGTGAACCAATGATATTGTTGCCGTTCCCTTCGAAGAGGCAGTTGTCTACAGTAATAGAATTTGACCACGTGAAAGAACAAAAGTTATTGATGAATTGGCAATTGTTGGCAGACAGTGAACCATATAAAATTTGTGCGGCTTGCCCTACGCCGTTGTTTTCGAACAAACAACCATTGTAAGTCATGTCGGCATTGAGTTGGATACTATAATTGTTGTTTTTGAATTGGCAGTTCGTCCAAATGTAATTGACACCGGGCTGAGCAATATCATTGTTGATGCCGAGCCAGCTATCAAAAAGACGAAAGCGGTCAAGCTGAACATTGCCACTCTGCGAGCCTTTGATTCTGATGCCTTCCCAAGTTTGTTGGCCTAGGATACTAGCGTCGGTAGTCTTGAAGGTAATTGGCGCGGCATCGGTTCCTATGGCAATGAGGGTTCCTCTGATTTCTAAATAGCGAAGGTTGCCTGTATTAAAAGAATAGTCTGGTGTTACCCGAACCTCTACTCCAGGTTCTATCGTAAGCGTAGCTCCTGGAAATACAACCATTGAGCCCGTCATGAGGTAAGGGCTTCCTGCAGTGGTCCAAGTGGTGCTTTGATAGATGCCACCTGTAACGGTCGTTTGTGCAAAGTTAAAATTGGTAACAGATAAAAGGAGAAAAGCAATAATTGAGCGAAACATAAATAAGGTTTTGTGTACTATTAACACCAAAACGCAGTCATTGTTCAATTAGAAAATTGGTATATGAAATAAAAATAACTTATAGTCAACCGTATAGAAATGAATTTAATCTATACAAATGAGGGTGTCATACCAAGGGCTGAAGCCTGCCCAAATGCCCAGACAACCTTTGATGTTGGACGGGATGTTAATGGGCGTGGCATAAGGGTTAGATGCCGCATCGAGTTGAGCTGCTTTTCTGTCGAAATAAGTAAATACAGCCTGATCCATTTTTGAAAACTTGACAACAACGCTATCACCATACCGATAATAACGGCGGTATTCCTTCAGATGTGTGCTGTCTTTTCTTTTGAGCGGATTCTGAAAATAAAATTCTATTTGGATGCCGTCAAAAAATTCATCCGAAAAGATGCCGCCGCGGGCACGTCTAAAAATAGGATCGAGGTCGGCTCCATTCTCATCTTTGTCGATGCGGCGCACCTCCCAACGATAGGCATCGGCACTAGCAATAGGGTCAGATAAGCGTGCCCAACTATAGCCATATTCGGTTGTAGCTGTTTCTCTTTTCCAAAACAAGGTATCAAGTTCAGGCGGTGGCAGGAGGTAAGTACTTCCTTTAAAGAGCTTTCCATTATGAGCAATACACAATTCATAACTTTGATTTGCACTGCCAATAAGTGCAGATGAGGTATAGACTTGTATGGGTAAAAATTGCACTTCGTTGAGCTCGAGGCGCAGCATTTCAGCTAGTCTTTTCTGACTTTCAAGCGAAAGGTCCTGGACAAAGGTGGGGATAAGTGCAAAGGTGTCATTGCCATTGACAACACTTACTTCTGCATCGCTAACTACACTGTTCAAATAGTTGAGTAAACTTACTGTATCTGCTGCATATTGCGACATCGTCAGTAACACAAGCGGGTTGCATCCGGTTTCAATATTGCCATCGACTACCAATTGCGGTGGCAATTCCGGTATCGTTATATTGACCTCCTTTGTGCAAGAATAAAGTAGGAAAGCAATGAGGTGAACGCCAATTAATTTTTGAATCAATGGATCTTTTTTTGACGAAAGTTAAACTTTTTATCCGAAACCTCTATAACGCCAAGCCTGACGCCGGCCCATCCTACTTGGTGAATATAAACTTCCTTTCCGTTTGGGTCCTTGATTTTCGTGGGTACATCCAAAAACGTATGGGTATGCCCACCTAAAATGAGGTCGATATCAGCTACTTTTTGAGCAAGTAAGACATCACTGGGTTTGTTTAAATCTTCGTATTGGTATCCCAAGTGAGATAAACAAATGATCAGGTTACACTCCTCGGCTTTGAGTTGTTGAATTGAATTTTCAGCGCTCAAATAAGGATCTTGCATTTCAATACCTGAGAAATTACTGGAGGGAACAAGTCCGTTTAGATCGATTCCCACACCAAACACCCCAATTTTGAAGGGTCCTTTTTGAATGATGTGATGCGGGGCAACAACCTTTGCCATTGCCGTTTGGCCAAAGTTATAATTGGCATTGACAAACTTGAAATTGGCATGTTGTTGTGCATTCATGAAGCCGTCAATACCGATGTCGAAGTCGTGATTGCCTAAAGTGACGACATCGTAACCCAAAGCACTCATTAGTTTCATTTCGAGAACCCCTTTAAAACGGTTGAAATAAGCGGTGCCTTGAAAGAAGTCGCCGGCGTCTAGCAATAAGATATGTTCATTTGTTTTTCGGAATTGGTCTATCAATGCACTGCGCGCAATAATGCCTCCTTGATTGGGGAATTTGGTATGATTGGCCGGTAGTGGGTCAATTTGAGAATGAGTGTCGTTGGTATGAAGAATAACGAGCTTGGGTGTATTTTTCTTCTTTGAAGCCGCACTTAACCAATTTGGAAGCAGCAATCCAAAGGATAAAATGCCAAATTTTTGAAAGAGTTTCCTACGCGTTAACTTCATCGGATATATCTTAATTGTGGATCTAAAATGAGCGTGTCTTGTAGGTAGGCGCTTGCAATCAGGATATCGCGCAGCAGAATAGGAGTTTCTTCTTTTTCCAAACCTAAAAAGAAGATCATTTTGTCGCCCCCGTTTGCTAAGAAGTCAGATGTGAGTACCCAAATGTATTGGTGATTGGGTAGCAAACTCGGTATGTCGAGCTTGCCATTTTTGAAAGAGCAATTGGCTATTGGCTCTCCACCACTTTGTTTTAGATAATTTTCAATTTCTGGAATTTTAGATACGGGCAGATGGACCCAAACTACGCGGTTATCGAAAGGCATGAGTTTGTAAAAGTCAGCTAGGGTCAGCTTACCTGCACCAAAAGAGCTGCGCAAACCGCCGGTGTTGAGTAAGCAAATGACAGGTTCACTGAGGCGTTTGTTTGCTGTTTGTGAGCTCAGAACGGCATCGGCACACCAGTTCATGAGGTTTGACCCAGGACGGCTAATGACTAAATCGGCTGGTGCAGTAGCAACATAGGCACTGAATTCTTGACTTAATGTATCTCTGTAAGGTTGGAGATGCCGAAGTAAAGTAGAATCTGTGGCTGACGCAACAACAGCTTGATGACTGATTTGAAAAGTAGGGGTAAAATGAGCGGAGCAAGCCATTAGGCTTGCTCCGACAATTATATACCAAAGGTTTGATTTCATTATTCGATCACAAACTCGCGTTTCACTTGGCCGTATTGAGTATCGACGGTAAGGAAATAAACGCCAGCTTTAAATTCGCTGATTGGCAAGGCCAAAACTGGGAGCTTGAGGTTTTGAGCTGCACCAACTTGGCGTCCTTGAATGTCGTGAATTTGATAAGCAAAGATGTCAAGACCATTGACTTGTGCATATAGTGTTTGCGATGCAGGTACAGGGAATACAGAGAAGTTGTTGTCTAATTTTTCAGTAAGACCCATATCGCATTGAAGGTAGCTCATGTTGGCAAAGTTGATGTGACAAGCAAAATAAGCTGAGTCAATGAACGGATTGCGGTTACCTTGTAAAACAGCAGCGTATTCGTGACGTGCGATTTCATAGTTGTCAGGTGCATCGGCAAAATGCCATGTTTTCAAAGATTCTTGGCTTTGGGTAGCAGGAAGCTCCCAAGTATTGCCCAACTGACCGTTGTAGCAAGTAGCCATGTAGAAGATTGAACGAGCTGCATTGCCTTTTTGCTCCGGACGTGGTTCGTAAACCAATTGGTTGCCGCTGTAGCCAACGCGACCTTCTAAATAAGTGAAGACAACATTGCCGTCAATATCCATTAAAGGTAAATTACTACGTGGCGTGTTGGCTTGCTGAAGGTTGGTTGGCCAAAGGTTGTGTTGATCGTTGTATTCAGGTTTTTCTGGGCTATCGCATGGGAAAGTTGGCATCCAGGAATGAGAGAAAGTGTGTTCTCTTGAATAACCTAGGGCAGTCCAGGTGAATGGATCGTTGAAAACCTTGCGTTCACCAGAGTATACACATTCTACATAAGACTGACCGTTTGTGGTGTCGCGCACCTCATATTGGTTCATCATGGTAGTGAGGTAGTTGTAGTAGGTAATGGAGGTGTGCGGGTTGATCAAAGCGCTTAAGTTCGAAAGGAATGAAGTGGAACCAGAGTTGATACCGTTGTAATAGTTGCCAATTTGGCTACCTGTACTAGTGACGTTTCCAGTTGCTGGGTTCATGGTGCGGTAGTTTTCAAAACCTGCTGGGCCATTAAACGCATAAACAGCAAAATGATAATTGGTATTTGCTTCGATGTGACGCGGCGTAAATCCTGTTCCCGAACCAATGTAAGCCACTTTCGCATTGCCAACAACATCGCCGCGCTTGTAGCTCGCGCCATCGATTGGTAAGCCAGCCACAGCACCGCCTTGTCTCCACAATACGATGTATTTTTCTGCGCTAACGGCAGTGTATTCACCTGACAGCGAATAAGGTTTTACAGTAGGGAAGGTGAGTCCGGTTGGGTTTGAAGTTGGTTCAGTAGCTAAGTTGTTGGTACCAATACCATAAAGATTGATGATGTATGGGTTTTCATCGGCGTCGTCGTTGGCGATTGAAAGTGTTGCCAAGCGCGAGCCCGTTCCGGCAGGCGCGAAGTTGAGCGTAACGTTTTGGCTGCTTGTTCCACCTACAACAACATTCGCATTGCAGCTGTATTCTGAAGCGCTTGAGCCGCTAAAGCTTGCACCAGAAACGGTAAGGTTTTGAACGCCGTAGTTTTCGATTGTTATGGTAGTTGCTGCAGTTGTTCCGACAACGTAGGTGTCGCCTGAAAGTACGCTATTGCCGTTAATTTTGACATTGATTTCTCTGGCCGGCGCAACATAAGTGAACATATCTTGCGTACTTCGTGGAATCAATTGGTAGTTGGCATTGAATTGCCCCATTAAGCCAATAATGCTAATTGGACCTGAAGGAATGGCAGAACCATCGATGTTGGTGCTTCCGTTGATGCGCACATCGAAGGTGTTGGAGCCGTCAAAAATTTGTACTGTACTGTTGCCAGTCGCAAAGTTGCCTGTTTGAACAAAATTGACGTTGTCAAAACGGACCAATTGCCCTTCTAGGCTTTCACCTGCACTTGGAATCGGGATGATGAGCGCAGCGGGTTGGATAACCGCTTGACCATGATTGGTAAAGCTGTTTGTTGGGGAAAG